>JAIXTI010000184.1 GCA_027484025.1 bacterium | reverse complement strand
TCCTGACAGATGGGACGGTGTCCCTCCGCGCACATGCGCGAGTTGGTCAGGATCTGCGCGATGGCGTCCTTCGCCGCCGGTGACTGTTCCTTCTCGTAGGCGTCACCGAGCGCCTGGATGTAATCCAGCGGGTGGTAGTACGAGATGTGCTGGAGCGCGTCCGCGATGGACTGGATGAAATCGGCTTGGGTGATGGTGGTCATCCCTGAAAGAAAAGCGGTGAACGCGTCCTCGTGAACTCCGGCGACCGGAATTCCCGGCGTGGGACGAAGCGAAGAAACACCGTATGTCATCGCAGGGCCGGCCGCCCTACAATCCTTCGGATGGCGCTCGCACACTATCAGGTGGACCCGATCACCGGGTTCGTTCCACCCCACCCCATCCCCGACCGGCTCCCAGCGGCCTACGGCGACTGGGACGCGCTGGTCCCGAACCTGTCGGCGCTCATACGGGCGCGGCGCCTCCGCGCGGCGCTGCGGGCGCTGCCCGTCGTCGACATCGGGGAGATCCAGACGGAGGGGGAGAGTGAACGCGCGCTGCTCCTGCTCACCCACTTCGCCAACGCGCACGTGTGGAGCGGCGACACACCGGAGCTCACCATTCCCCCTGCCGTGGCCGTGCCGCTCTGCGCGCTCGCCGAGCGAATGGGGCGGCAGCCCATTGCGCACTACGCCACCACCACGCTGACCAACTGGCGTTTGGTCAATGCCGACGCGCCGGTGTCGGTGGACAATGCCCGCACGCAGATCCAGTTCCTGGGCGGTGTGGACGAAGACTGGTTCTTCGTTGCGTCGATGGGTGTGGAGCTGGCCGGCGCGCCGCTGTTGCCGGTCGTAGCCCAGCTGGTATCGCACTCGCGAGAAGGGAGCGACGCCGAGCTGACGGTGCTGTTGGAGCAGTTCGCGCAGGGAATGGACGCCGTGCATGCGGCGCTCGAAAACGTGCGCACCTGGTGTGACCCGGCGACCTACTACCTACGGGTGCGTCCGTTCGTCACGGGATGGCCGCAGCCGGGCGTGATCTACGAAGGGGTGTCCAAAGAGCCGCGTCGGTACATTGGCGGCAGTGCGGGGCAGAGCGCGCTGTTGCAGTTGTTCGATGCCGCGTTGCGTGTGCGGCACGACGACGATCCCGCGGGTAGCTACCTGCGCGCTGTGCGCGAATACATGCCGCCGCGACACCGGGCGTTCGTCGAAGATGCGGAGCGTGACACGCAGGTGCGTGAACGTGCCCAAGTGGGGACGGCGGCGTTGCAGGCCACCTACAACGCAGTGCTGCAGAAGATCGCCGACTTCCGCGACGCGCACATGCGGCTGGCGCACGACTATATCGTGTCGCCCTCCGGTTCGACGCGCGATATGAAGGGAACAGGCGGCACAGCGCTGGATTCATTCCTTGGTGGGGCGCGACGTTCCACGACTGATGCCCGAGTCTGAAGTTGTCTTTTCGTATGGAGTCTCCGTTGGAACGTGCTCACTTCCCCTCGACGGGTACCGCGCTGCTCGAGACCGTCACTGCCCTCGACGCCGCCGATCCGCTCGCGAGTTATCGGGAACGGTTTTCCCTTCCCGACGGCGTCACGTATCTCGACGGCAACTCGCTCGGCGCGCTCCCTCGCGCGACGCCGGCGCGCGTGCAGGCAGTGATGCAGGAGGAATGGGGCACCGGACTCATTCGGAGCTGGAATAGCGCCGACTGGATTGGCGCGCCGCAGCGCGTGGGCGGCAAGATCGCGCAGATTGTCGGCGCGCAGCCGCACGAAGTCGTCGTTGCCGATTCCACGTCAGTGAACCTGTCGAAGCTCATCATGGCGGTGCTCGCGGCGGCGCCGCATCGCACTACGGTGTTGTCGGAGCCCGGCAACTTCCCCACCGATCTGTACATGGTGGAGTCGGCGCTGGCCACCGTCGGCGGCGGGCGCCGCCTGCAGCTGGCCGAGCGCGAGCAGCTCGTGCAACAGATCACCGACGACACGGCGCTCGTGCTGCTCACGCACGTGCACTACAAAACCGCCGACGTATACGACATGCAGGCGCTCACGGCGGCAGCGCACGCCAAGGGCGCACTCGTACTTTGGGACTTGAGCCATTCGGTCGGTGCGGTGCCGTTGGCACTGAATGGGTGCCACGCGGACTTGGCCGTCGGGTGTGGCTACAAATTCCTCAACGGCGGACCAGGGGCTCCGGCATTCCTGTTCGTTGCCGAGCGTCATCACGACACGCTCGTTTCACCGCTTGGCGGCTGGATGGGACACGCGCGTCCGTTCGCGTTCGTGGATGCGTACGAGCCGGCGCCGGGCATTGCGCGGTTCCTCTGTGGAACGCCTCCGATTCTGTCGCTGGCGGCGCTCGAGAGCGGGGTTGATATCCATCTCGAGGTGGATATGCAGGTGGTGTCGCGCAAGGCACAGGCGCTGGCCGAACTGTTCATGGAGCTCGTGTCAGCGCGCTGTGGCGCCTACGGCGTCTCGCTGGTGGGACCGCCGTCGGGAGCGCCGCGCGGTAGCCATGTCTCGTTTCGACATCCGGAGGGCTACGCGATCATGCAGGCGCTCATTGCGCGCGGCGTCATCGGCGACTTCCGTGCGCCCGACATCATGCGCTTTGGTCTGACGCCACTGTATCTGCGCTTCGCCGATGTGGTACAGGCGGTGAACACCCTCGAAGACGTGCTCCGGACCGAGAGCTGGCGCGCGCCGGAATTCCAGGTGCGACAGGCGGTGACCTGATCCGCGACCGGGGGGCGTGTCATTTGCTTGAGGTTTGAAGTAATTGGCCGTATGCTCCCCCCATGCGCATCGTCTGTATTGGCGGGGGGCCGGCCGGCCTCTACTTCGCCCTCCTCATGAAGAAGCTCGACCCCCGGCATCAGGTCACGGTGGTCGAACGCAACAAACCGTACGACACCTTTGGCTGGGGGGTCGTGTTCTCCGATGCCACCATGGAGAACATGCGGAAATGGGACCTCGATACGTGCGAGGCCATCGAGCAATCCTTCAGTCACTGGGATGACATCGAGCTGCGCTTCAAGGGGAAGCGCATCCGGTCTGGCGGCCACGGATTCGTGGGGATCGGGCGCAAGCATCTGCTCAATATCCTGCAGGCGCGGTGTGAGGCGCTCGGCGTGGAGCTGCGCTTCGAGCAGGAGGTCGATTCCGATCTCGACTTCCCCGACGCGGATCTGATTATTGCCAGCGACGGCATCAACTCGAAGATCCGTACGGCGTACGCCGAGACCTTCAAGCCGGATATCGTGGTGCGCCCCAATCGCTTCATCTGGTTGGGGACCCACAAACTGTTCGACGCCTTCACCTTCGAGTTCCAGCGCACCGAACACGGCTGGTTTCAGTCGCACGTCTACAAGTTCGACGACACGACGACCACGTTCATCGTGGAATGCCCTGAGCATGTGTGGCGGGCTCACGGCCTGGACACCGCCGATCAGGACACGTCCATCGCATTTTGCGAACGGCTTTTCGCCGACTCATTGGGCGGTCAGAAGCTCATGACCAACGCCCGCCATCTGCGGGGATCGGCGTGGCTCAACTTTCAGCGCGTCGTCTGCGAGCAGTGGTGGTTGCGCAACGCACACGGCAGCCACGTCGTGCTCATGGGCGATGCGGTACACACGGCGCACTTCGCCATTGGCGCCGGGACCAAGCTTGCGCTCGAAGATGCCATCGAGCTGGTGCGCCAGTTTCAGAAGCATGGCGACACGCCCGAGCACATTCCCGCGGTCTTGACGGCGTTTCAGGAACTCCGGCGCATTGAAACCCTGCGCATTCAGAACGCCGCGTGGAACGCCATGGAATGGTTCGAAGTATGCGGCGAACGCTACTGCGATCAGTTGGAGCCGGAGCAGTTCATGTACTCGCTGCTCACGCGCAGCCAGCGCATCAGTCACGAAAACCTGCGGCTGCGTGATCGCGGATGGTTGGAAGGCTACGAGCAATGGTTCGCCGCGCGCACGCCATTGGCCTCGCTTGGAGACATGCGGAAGGACACCAGCCGTCCGGTGCCTCCCATGTTCACGCCGTACACCGTTCGCTCGCTCACGCTCAAGAATCGCGTGGTCGTGTCTCCCATGGCGCAGTACTCCGCCGTGAATGGTGTTGCTGGCGACTATCACTTGGTGCACTTGGGCGCGCGCGCCATGGGCGGTGCGGCTCTGGTGGTTGCCGAGATGACGGCACCCAGCCCCAATGCCCGCATTACGCCGGGGTGCCCGGGACTGTGGAACGACGAGCAGCAGCAGGCATGGCAGCGCATTGTGCAGTGGGTGCATACGAACACCGATGCGAAGATTGCGCTGCAGCTGGGACACAGCGGGGCCAAGGGCTCCACGCGTCTGGCGTGGGAGGGCATCGACCAGCCGCTGCCCGCCGATGGCCCCGACCCCGCGTGGCCGGTCATCAGTGCGTCGCCGCAAGAGTATCTGCCGGGTATCAGCCCGCGCGCGCAGGCCATGACGCATGTGGCCATGAAGATGGTGCGCGACGAGTTCGTGGCCGCCACGCAGCGTGCGGTGGCTATCGGCTTCGACTGGCTCGAACTCCACTGCGCGCACGGCTATCTGCTCTCGAGTTTCATCTCGCCGCTTACCAACCAGCGCGACGACGAATACGGCGGCACCCTGGAAAACCGGCTGCGCTATCCGCTTGAGGTCTTCACTGCCATGCGTGCGGTGTGGCCGGACCATCTGCCCATGTCGGTGCGCATCTCGGCGCACGATTGGGTGGACGGAGGCATCACGCCAGCCGACGCGGTGCAGATTGCCCGCGCCTTCAAAGCCGCGGGCGCCGACCTCATCGACTGTTCGTCAGGGCAGGTGAGCAAGCGGGAGAAGCCCACGTATGGACGCATGTTTCAGACGCCGTTCGCGGATCGCATTCGTCAGGAAGCTGGCATCGCCACCATGGCGGTCGGTGCGATCAGTGAAGCCGATCACGTGAACTCCATCATTGCCGCCGGACGTGCCGACTTGTGTGCCGTGGCTCGGCCGCACCTCGCCAACCCGTCGTGGACGCTCACCGAAGCCGCTCGCATCGGCTATCGGGATGTGGTCTGGCCCAAGCCGTATCGAGCCGCCAAGCCACAACTGGAAGCGGGGTTCGCGAGGGCGGCGGCCCCGGTGGTCGCCCCATCCACCGACGGATTCCCGAGCGTACGGGGCGCATCATGACTTCGCTTGCCGGAAAACACGCGCTGGTCACAGGCGCTGCGCGCGGCATTGGCGCGGCGATTGCCGAACGACTCGTTGCCGATGGTGCCACGGTGACGCTCCTCGGGCGCACGCAGGCCTCGTTGGCGGCACTCGCCGAGCGCCTTGGTGCCGGCGTGGTGGGTACGGTCGTGTGTGACATCACCAGCAGCGAGCAGGTGGCGCACGCCGTGGCGCAGATCCCACCAGTCCAGCTGCTGATCAACAATGCGGGGCAGGCCGAGAGCGCACCGGTGGCGCGTACGACCGACGAGCAGTGGGCGCGCATGCTTGCGGTGAATCTCACCGGCACCTTCTATTGCAGCCGCGCGGTGTTGCCCGGCATGCTGTTGGCCGGATGGGGGCGGATCGTGTCGGTGGCCAGTACCGCGTCACTGCGCGGATATCCCTACGTGGCCGCGTACGCGGCGGCCAAGCACGGGGTGCTGGGGTTGACGCGCTCGCTGGCGCTCGAGGTGGCCGGCAAGGGCATTACGGTCAACGCGGTCTGTCCCGGCTTTACAGAGACTGACATGCTGCGCGAGAGCGTCGCGAACATCATGGCTCGGACTGGGCGCTCGGAAGACGAAGCGCGGGCCTCGTTGTCGGCGTTCAATCCGCAAGGACGGTTCGTGTCGCCTGCCGACGTGGCCGCGGCCGTGAGCTGGTTGTGTGCGCCCGATGCGGCAGCCATGACGGGCCTGGCTGTGCCCATCAGCGGCGGCGAGGTCATGTAGGTATGGCTACGAGACGATTCGCCCGCGTGCACGTGGTTGACGACACACAGATAGGACAGGAAGCCCGCGCCACGTCCAGCGACCACTCCGCCGTGCGGCTGTGGCTGCGTTTGCTGTCGTGCAGTGCACAAATCGAACAGCATATCCGCACTCGGCTGCGCGAGCGCTTCGGGACTACGCTGCCACGTTTCGACTATCTGGCACAACTCGAGCGCCACCCCGACGGGCTGCGCCTCAACGCCCTGTCGCGGTATCTCATGGTAACCGGGGGCAATGTGACCGCGTTGACCACACAGCTAATCGCCGACGGGTTCGTGCAGCGCATCCCCGATCCCACCGATGGGCGATCCACCATTGTGCGGCTCACACCCGTCGGACGCAAACGCTTTCTGCGTATGGCCGTTGAGCATGAACGATGGCTGGCGGAACTCCTTGA
The DNA here is from genome assembly GCA_027484025.1 of bacterium. Lineage (GTDB taxonomy): Bacteria > Gemmatimonadota > Gemmatimonadetes > Gemmatimonadales > Gemmatimonadaceae > Gemmatimonas. The sequence continues at coordinate 19,011 of JAIXTI010000184.1, read as the reverse complement.
TGGGTTCGATGCGCCACATCGCGAGGCGCTCTACTCTCAACTGGGTCGGCTGCGGGTGCACCTTGCCCCGCAACTCACTACGAACTCTCCGCGCAAGGAGCGCGCGTCATGACGGCCTATCTGGCAGCACTCGACGCAGGCACGACCCGCCAGATGGCGGACTACACCGCGACGCATTTCGGTTGGGCGCTGCACGATGGCGTCGCCACCGTGACGCTCAATCGACCGGCGCGCAAGAACCCGCTCACGTTCGAAAGCTACGCCGAGCTGCGCGACTGCTTCCGCGCACTACGCTGTGCGACCGACGTGCACGCAGTCGTCCTCACGGGAGCCGGCGACAACTTCTGTTCTGGCGGTGACGTGCACGAGATCATCGGGCCACTGGTGTCGCTCGCGGCGCCGGATCTTCTGCGCTTCACCCGGCTCACCGGGGATCTGGTGTTGGCCATGCGCGGCTGCCCGCAGCCCATTGTGGCCGCCATCGACGGCGTGTGTGCGGGCGCCGGGGCCATTCTGTCCATGGCCAGCGATCTCCGCTATGGCACCGCACGGAGCAAGACGGCCTTTCTGTTCAACCGCGTCGGACTCGCCGGCTGCGATATGGGTGCGTGTGCGCTGTTGCCGCGCATCATCGGGCAGGGACGCGCCAGCGAGTTGCTTTACACGGGGCGTTCGATGAACGGCGAAGAGGCAGAGCGCTGGGGTTTCTTCAACAGACTGCTGGCGCCCGACGAGTTGTTGCGCGAGGCACAGGCCATGGCAGCCCAGCTCCGCGCCGGCCCTACCTTCGCCAATGGCATCACCAAAACCATGCTGCATCAGGAATGGAGCATGACCATCGAGCAGGCCATCGAGGCCGAGGCGCAGGCGCAGGCGCTCTGCATGCTCACCGAAGACTTCCGCGCGGCGTACCACGCCTTTGCCGCCAAGCAGTCTCCGGTCTTTCAGGGGCGATGAGCAGACATGGCTGACACGCGCTATCTCTCATGGCCGTTCTTTGCGCCGTCTCATGCCACCTTTGCTCATGCACTCGACCGCTGGGCGGCGGCAGAGGTCGCCGGTATCCATAGCGACGATACCGACGGCGATTGCCGCACGTTGGTCCGCTTGCTGGGTGACGCGGGATGGCTCACGCATGTAGTGGCGGGCACTCAGTGGGGCGGTGCGGCTGATGTGATCGACACACGGGCCATCTGCCTGGCGCGCGAAACGCTGGCCAGGCACAATGGGCTGGCCGACTTTGCGTTTGCCATGCAGGGGCTGGGGTCGGGCGCCATCTCACTGGCGGGAACGCCGGCGCAACAAGCTGCATATCTGCCTCGTGTGGCGACGGGCGAGGCGATCGCCGCGTTTGCCCTCTCCGAGCCCACCTCGGGATCGGATGCGGCGGCGTTGCAGTGCGCAGCACGATTGGACAATACGCACTATGTGCTGAACGGCGAAAAGACGTGGATCTCCAACGGAGGGATCGCCGACTTTTACGTGGTGTTTGCCCGCACCGGTGAAGCCCCCGGTGCCCGCGGTATCTCGGCGTTCATTGTGGATGCCGAGACCCCGGGGCTGGAGATTGCCGAGCGCATGGACGTGATGGCGCCACATCCGCTGGCTCGGCTGGTCTTCCGCGATTGTCGTGTATCGGTAGGTCAACGCATTGGTGCGGCGGGTGAGGGCTTCAAGATCGCCATGCGCACACTCGATGTGTTCCGCACGTCGGTCGCGGCCGCCGCGCTCGGGTTTGCGCGGCGCGCGCTGGATGAAGCGCTGCAACGCGCCACCACGCGAGAGATGTTCGGCGGCGTGCTGGCCGATTTGCAGCTCACGCAGGCGAGTCTGGCCCGCATGGCCACGACGATCGACAGTGCGGCGCTGCTCACCTACCGCGCGGCGTGGCAGCGCGATCAGGGAGAACCGGTCACACGGGAAGCGGCGATGGCCAAATACGTGGCGACTGAAGGCGCGCAGGAGGTGATCGACGCGGCGCTTCAGCTGTGGGGCGGTATGGGCGTCCGGTCGGGCGTTCCGGTGGAACGCTTGTACCGTGAGATCCGCGCCTTGCGCATCTACGAAGGCGCCTCTGAAGTGCAGCAACTGATCATTGCCCGTGAGTTGCTCCGCGACGCGCGAGCGACGTCCTTGCCGCCGTCCATCTCCAACGCCTGACACGCGCTCGCCCATGCCCAGCGCTCACGTCGATACCTTCGCACACGATCACCTCCCGCCAGTCGAGGAGCAGCCGGAGTACCTCTTCACGCTGCCGTCGCTGCAGTTCCCTGAACAGCTCAACTGCGCGACCGTCTTGCTCGATGATGCGGTGCAGCGCGGATGGGGCGGCCGTACCTGTCTGGTGGCGCCAGGCATTCGGTGGACGTATCGCGAACTGCAGGAGCGCGCGGATCGCATCGCGCACGTGCTGGTGCAGGACATGGGGCTCGTGTCCGGCAATCGCGTCCTGTTGCGCGGTGCGAATCATCCCATGCTGGTGGCCTGTTGGTTCGCTGTCATCAAGGCCGGGGGCATCGCGGTCACCACCATGCCGATGCTGCGCGCCAAAGAGTTGTCGGCGATGATCGCGATTGCCGACGTCTCCCATTCGCTCTGTGATGCCGCGCTGGTGGAAGAGTTGCGCGAAGCGCAGCGAACGTCGCCCGGCCTGCGGGAGCTCTGCTGTTATCATGACGCCGGGCCGACCGGGCTCGAGGCGGCAATGGCTCGTCATGACGTACCGTTTGTAAATGTAGACACCGCAGCCGACGACACGTGCCTGCTCGCCTTCACATCCGGAACCACCGGCGTGCCCAAGGCCACCATGCATTTTCACCGCGATGTGATGGCCATCTGTCGTTGCTGGCCGCCGCATGTGCTGCGTGCAAACGAACACGATGTCTTCATGGGGAGCCCACCGCTGGCGTTCACCTTCGGGCTGGGCGGGCTGGTGCTCTTCCCCATGACCATTGGGGCGACGGCCGTGCTGCTGGACAAGGTGTCGCCGCCGCATCTGCTGCAGGCCATTCGAGAGTTCCGGGCTACCGTGTTGTTCACGGCGCCCACGTCGTATCGCGCCATGGCGCAGCATCCGGACCTGCTGCACGAGACTACGTTGCGCAAATGTGTGTCTGCCGGTGAAGCGTTGCCACCGGCCACACGAACACTCTGGCGCGACATCACGGGGATTGAGCTCATCGATGGCATCGGTGCCACGGAACTGCTGCACATCTTCATTTCCGCCGACGAAGCCACGGCGCGGGCAGGCGCTACCGGGAAGGCGGTGCCGGGCTACCTGGCCGAAGTGGTGGATGATGCCGGACAACCGGTGCCCGTGGGCACGGTGGGCAAGCTCCGGGTGAAAGGGCCCACCGGATGCCGCTATCTGCGCGATGAACGGCAGCGGGCCTACGTGAAAGACGGTTGGAACTACACTGGTGATGCGTACGTCCTCGACGCTGACGGATACTTTCACTACAGTGCCCGCACCGACGACATCATCATCTCGTCCGGCTACAACATTGCGGGGCCGGAAGTGGAGAACGTCCTGCTGCTGCATCCGGCGGTGGCCGAGTGCGGCGTGTGCGGTGTGCCCGATGCGGAGCGCGGACAGATCGTCAAGGCGTATGTGGTGCTGCGTCCCGGATACGACGGAGATAGCGCCATGGTGAAAGCATTGCAGGACTTCGTGAAGCAGTCGGTGGCTCCGTACAAGTATCCGCGCGCCGTGGCGTTCGTGGCGCAGCTACCGCGAACGACGACCGGCAAGCTGCAGCGCTTCCGGTTGCACGAACTCGAACCGGGTCACGCGCCATGACTGTCGTCTCGCCCGCTCACTCGCCTCCACCGCGTCCCCGCTTCACCAAAGCAATGCGGGTGCCATTCAGCGCCTGCGACCCGGCCGGCATCGTGTTCTTCGCGCAGTACTACGTGATGTTCCAGAACCTCGTCGATGACTGGATCACCGAGGGGCTCGGCGTCGCGTATGGAGACCTGCTGGGTCCCCGACGCGTGGGGCTCCCGACCGTACGCTTCGAAACGGACTTCAAGGCCATCAGTACCATGGGTGACCTCATCACCCTCGGCCTTGAAGTAGAACAGCTCGGCAACAAATCCCTCACCTTGCAGCTCATGGTGATCGGTCCCGACGGCGTGCGTGTAGAGGCGCGACAGGTCATCGTCTGCACCGATCTCGATACGCACCGCTCGATGACCTTTCCCCCTGATCTGCGCCACGCCATTGCCATGTTCATGGCGAAATCAACGGAGTCTGCATGAATACCCCTCTGCTCCCCGCGGGTTGGAAGCGGCCGCGCGGATACGCCAATGGTGTTGCGGCACGTGGGCAACAGATCCATGTCGCCGGCATGATCGGGTGGGACGAACACGAAGTGTTTCACACGGATGATTTCGCGCTCCAGGCACGACAGGCGATGAGCAATGTCGTCGAGGTACTCGCAGTAGCAGGCGCCACGCCGAAGCACATCGTGCGCATGACATGGTATGTCACCAGTCGCGACGAGTATCGTGACGCGCTGCCGGGTATCGGCGCGGCATTCCGTGAGCTCATTGGCCACTACGACATCGCCATGACGGCCGTACAAGTGGTGGCGCTCATGGAGGCACGGGCCAAGGTGGAGATTGAAGTCACGGCAGTCATCCCCGACTGATTCATCATGACCACGCCGGTTCAGACCACCCGCGATGGCGATGTGCTGGTGCTGACCATCGATCATCCCCCGGTGAACGCGCTGAGTCACGCCGTGCGCGTGGGGCTCATGGCGGCCATGGACGAACTGGATGCGGATGCCACGCTGCGGGCCATGGTCGTTGCCAGCACCGGCACCGTGTTCATAGGTGGAGCGGACATCAGGGAGTTCGCCGGACCACGTCTCGATCCGATGCTCAATGAGGTCTGCCGTCGACTGGAGGACAGCGTCAAGCCGGTGGTGGCCGCCGTACAGGGCGCGGCGCTGGGTGGTGGGTTCGAAGTGGCGCTGGCCGCGCACTACCGTGTAGCCGCGCCCGTGGCCAGCGTCGCGTTTCCTGAGGTGTTGCTCGGTTTGCTTCCGGGAGCGGGTGGCACACAACGCGCGTCGCGGCTTGCGGGTGCCGCGTTGGCGCTCGACCTCATGCTCACCGGTCGTCGACTGTCTGCCCACGAGGCGGTGGCGGCGGGGCTCCTCGATCAGGTGCATGAACTGCCGCTGCAGGAGGCCCTCGCGATGGCGCATCAAATGGCCGCGACGGCGGCACCACTTCGGCGGGCGCGCGATGGGATGGCGCTGCACCCACCGGCACGAGCCGTAGACGTTATTGCGGCGGTGCGTGGCCGGTTATCGGCGGACTACCCCAACCTGTATTCACCGGCGCGTATCGTGGACTGCGTGGAGGCGGCGGTGACGCGCACCTTCGACGACGGCTTTGTCTATGAGGCGGCGGCGTTCATGGACTGTCTCGCCAGTCCGCAGCGTCAGGCGCTGGTGCACGTCTTCTTCGCTGAGCGTGAGGTGCGCGCGTCCGAACAAGCAGGTGTTGATCTTGCGGCGCTGGGAGCAGTCCTCTGCGAGGCGCGGGATGCGGCCATTGCTCAACTGGTGCGCAACGGCGATTCAACAGCTGACGTGTACGCCGCGCTCTCGACGTGGGGGATGTCGCTGGACGGCGATGCGCGCGAGGCACGGCTGGCGCTCGAGACGGTAAACGTCTGCACTCACGCGATGGCCGTCGCGGCCCGTCATGCGCTGGCATCGGGGGCCGCTCGCATCCCGGCGGATTGCGACGTCGCCAGCATTCGACACGCCGGATTTCCGCGCTACCGAGGCGGTGTGCTCTGGTATGCCGAGCACGGAGCGGCGTTCACGCGATAAAGACGCACGCCGACGTGCCCCACAGGAAAGCGAGAGGTGTGTCGGTGTTGGCCCAGCTAGAAGACGAACGTGGTGCCAACGAATCCCCACCGCTCCGTTTGGGTGTCGACCAAGGTCTCGCGGAGGAATGCGCCCGGCAGTACCAACGCGCCGCCAAAGATGACCCGCAAGTGCGTGGTCGCCCGCCAGGTACCGGTCACGTCGATCTCTTCGGCCACGTGACGCGCGGTCGAGGTCCCGGCGGCCCGGAATAGCGTGTTCTGTTTGGTATACACGCCATCGTCCAGCCGCAGTCGATCGAACCAGTACACAGCGCCGCGCAGATCCAATGCGCGGTGCGGATTCCACTGCGAGATGGCGTGCAGCTCTCGGATATTGGGACGCCCAATGACATCGGCGTAGCCACCGTGCTGGTGCGCCGCGGGATACATCACGGAAAAGACTTCCAGCGTATTGCTGGTGCCCGGACGCTCGCTGGAGGCTTCTTCCACGCCCAACGCGAGCGTTGGCGCCCCCAGTACACGCTTGAATTGCCACTGCGCTTCGGCCACCCAGAAGCCGGCCTGAATGTCCCGCGTGCCCACCGTGCCGAATTGTCGCGCCCCCTCAAACTCGAGGGAGTGGCTCACGGCGTGCGTCTTGTCCGTACGCCACTGCCACTGTACCCGCCCTCCGCTCGTCAGTCGATACGCGCGGGACGCCGGACCCGATGCGGGGCGAACGGACTGTTCGTACCAGTAGCCCTGCCAGAGTGCGGGAAGGCCGCGCGTCAACGGTCTCGCGCCTGGGCTACTGCCAATGGACAACGTGCGAAAGCGTTGGGTGCTGTCAGCCACATTGGCTTTGCGCAATCGCACAATCATGGGACGCGCGTTGACTGCTTCCAGTGCGAACGCTTTGTGCACCAGCTGAAGCCGGGCGCCCGTTGAGCTGCGCCGAGTGTTGGACCAATCGGGCGCTCCGAACATCCGCTCGCGCGCCAAGCCGATCTCCTGTCGGCCCACTCGCAACTGCGACCGGCCGTAGCCGATATCTACGTAGGCAGTCTGGAAGTCGGCACGATCGGCGTCGTTGCTGCGCACGCCGCCCGGGAGCGTGCGCCCATAGCTCTGGGCGTCACGAGCTTCGAAAAACAGACGACCATAGGCCCCCGCACGCTTTCCCACTTGCAGGTCACCCGACAGCAAGAGCCGAGTCTGCGAATGATCGTCGTTGAGCGGCAGCGTGTTGAAGCCGCGGAAGAACTCTTCGCGCCACCGCGCGTGCCCGCCAATGGTGAGCGTGACGGGGTGTGCGCCGAGCAGTGGGATGTTCTTGATCTGGTCGAACGGATCGTGTGGCGTTGGCGCTGCCGAGGTCTGGGCGGAGAGCACGCGCGGCACGACCGACGTGATCGCGACACCAGCACACGCGAAGACCGCTGCAGTCCGTCGCACACGATACCGCACGATGGACCACACGGGCGCCCGCATTACGCCGGCGAGATATGGCGCGCGGAAATCTGCTTCAGCGTGGTGGTGCCGCTCTGCTTCATGGTGAGCTCGAACTCCTTGCGCAGAATGGCGAGGACCGCCTCGACCCCTTCCTGGCCGAAGGCACCGAGTCCCCAGATGTACGGGCGGCCAATGCCGGCCGCCGTCGCGCCCAGCGCGATCGCCTTGAACACGTCGGTGCCTCGCCGGAAACCACCATCGCAGATGACGGGAATGCGTCCACCGGTGCCTTGCACGACTTCCGGCAGCGACACGATCGTCGCACGTCGCGAGTTCTCCGCGCGTCCACCGTGATTCGACACGAAGAGGCCATCGACCCCGTGTTCCACCGCGAGTGCGGCGTCTTCCTGCGTGACGATCCCCTTGAGCAACACCTTCATGCTGGTGCTCTGCTTGAGGCGATCGACGAACTCCCACGTCGGCGTCCCCTTCTCCAGCTGCGGTGGCAGCTTTTCGTAGCCCACCAGGTTGGGCTTGCGACGATTGTCCCGATCATCCACGCGTCCGCTCACGCCGGGCAGCGGCGCGCCACCCAAATGACACTTGATGCAGTCACGCGTGTCCTTGCGTGCCTCACGAATCATGGTCTCACGGTTGCTCCCGCCGAGCAGGTCGACGGTGAAGGCAATGGCGGGCGCACCGGCGCGTTCGGCACGCTTCACCATCTGCTTGGTGATCGACCAATCGCTCTGGTGATACAGCTGGAACCACACTGGGCCGCCACGCGCCGCAATCGTGTCTTCGATGGACGTCGTCGCAACGGTGGAGAGCACCATGAGGTGATCCTTGGCCTTCGCGGCCTTGGCCACGGCGATCTCCCCGTCCTTGTGGAATCCCTTCTGGCTCCCCAACGGATTGACCACGATGGGTGAGGCATAGCGCGTGCCGTAGAACGACACACTCGCGTCGATGTTGCTCACATCGACGAGGCGGCGCGGCTTGAGGGTGTAGCGATCGAAGCCGGCGCGATTGGCCGCGATGGTGCCATCATCGTCGGTGCCGGTCATGAGGTAGCCCCAGTGGGCTACCGGAATGTTCTGCTTGGCCACGCCTTCAAAGTCGAAGACGTCGAGTGCGTCCGATGCTTTGGCGATGAGCGGCGGTTGCAGCACGGCGTGGGTGCCGGCCGCGCGATATGACATCGATTCCGCGGCGCCGAGCAGCGCGTCGTCGTCGGCACTGCTGCTGCCAAGCCGCGCGAGCCAGTCGCGATCAATACCGGCGGCGGCCGCCAACGGGCTGGCGGCAAGGAAGGCCAGAAACTGGCGACGGGAGGCGGGGTCGATAGGCATGGGGCAAATGGGCAGCCGCGGGCGACGTCTGTCCAGCCTTGGGGCCGGGGAATCGCGCGGGGGACGGCGCCGAACGGTTGCCGGGGCGTCGCCGTAAATTCAGCAACCCACCTCCCCTCCTTCCGTATCCGATGTCGACGCCCCTCTCTTGTGTGCCCCGCCTGACGCTGGTTGTTTCGGCCCTCACCCTGGCGGCGCATGCTGCCGGTGCTCAGCCTACGCCGCCGGCCGGTGGCATGCGGCTCGATGCCGCGGTCGCGGACTCGTTTGCCCGCGCGGCGCGCGCTCGTCCGCGTCCGACGGTGAACGTGATCAAGATGACCGACGGATCCACTCCGGTGATCGACGGTCGGCTCGATGAGGCCTTGTGGCAACAGGGCACCCCGGTCTCCGAGTTCGTGCAGCGCGAACTGAACGAAGGCGTTCCCGCCTCGGAGCGGACCGACGTGCGCTTCGCCAGCGATGGCAAGTATCTGTACATCGGCGCCCGCATGTACGACCGGCAGCCGTCGCTGATCATTCCCGGCGAGAAGATCCGCGATGTGACGCTCGCGAACAGCGATTACGTCGCGTTCATCTTCGACACCTATCACGACCATCAGAACGGGTTCGTCTTTGCGACCACCCCCGCGGGGGTCGAGTATGACGGACAGGTGATCCGTGAAGGGGAGGGAGGCGGCGCCAATGTGCCGGGACAGAATCGCATGCAGGGTGGTGCGCTCGGCGGCTTCAATGTGAACTGGGATGCGAGTTGGACGGTGGCGACGACGGTCGACTCGCTGGGATGGAGTGCCGAGTTCCGCATCCCGTACTCCACGCTGCGTTATCAGTCCGCGAATGGCGAACAGAGCTGGGGGCTCAACGTGTCGCGCATGATCCGTCGCAAGAACGAAGAGCTGTATTGGTCGTTCATTCCGCGACAGTTCAACCTGTATCGGCTGTCGTTGGCCGGGAATCTGGCCGAGCTCACGTTGCCCGTGCGCCGCATTCAGACCGTGACGCCATACGTGCTCACGTCCAATCAGGCGCGATGGGATAAGGGGCTCAAGTCGTCAACGTCCCCCTCGGAGTTCGGTGGCGAGATCAAGTACGGCGTCACGCCCGCGCTGACGCTCGACCTCACGGTCAACACCGACTTCGCGCAAGTGGAAGTGGACGATCAACGGGTGAACCTCACACGCTTCCCCATTTTCTTCCCGGAAAAACGCCCGTTCTTCCTCGAGAACGCCGGCGTCTTTTCTGCTGGGACACCGCAGGCCGTGGATCTCTTCTTCACGCGGCGCATCGGAATCTCCGAGAACGGCACCCCGCAACCGATTCTTGGTGGCGGGCGGCTCTCCGGACGTGTCGGGAGCACGACCATCGGCTTGCTGCAAATGGTCACCGACGCACCGGAAGCGGGCACTTCCGGACAATCCTACTCGGTGGCGCGCGCTATTCGCGAATTGGGTTCCCGTTCGCGCCTCGGCGTCATGGCCGTGCAACGACTCTCCACGGAAGATGCGGGCAATGTGAATCGCACTTTCGCGCTGGATGGCCGTTGGGGACTGGGGCAGAAGTGGACGACCGATGTGTGGGCGGCGAAGACCTCGACGCCGGGTCGTACCGGAGACGACATGGCGTACAGCGCGCGGGCGGCGTTCGCTACGAACGTCTTCAACGCCAACGCCCGTGTAGCACAGATCGGCGAAGACTTCAATCCCGAAGTGGGCTTCATGAGCCGCCCCGCCGGCTACCGCACCTTCGATGCGACGGCGATGTATCTCGTGCGCAAGCCGGAATGGTCCTGGTTCCGGCAGTGGAACCCGCATGTGAGTTACCGCGGCTTTTACGATATCGACGATGGCTTCCGGCAGACGGGCTATTGGCATATCGACGTGACCGAAATCGAGTTCGCCAACAGCTCGCGGTTCGGGCCAGAGTGGAACATCTCGCAAGAGGGGCTGACGGAGCCGTTCGAAATTTCGCCGGGTGTAGTGTTGCCCGCTGGCCAATACGAGTGGGGAACGCTCGGGTTCGACTATACCACCGACCCCAGCGAGAACGTCACGGCGACTGGTCGTTTTGATTTCGGCAATTTCTGGACGGGAACCCGTAACGGCGGAAGCGGCACGCTTACCGTACGCCGTGGCGCCACGTTCTCGGGCTCGTTGACGGTCGATCACAATGACGTGCGCCTGCCGCAAGGCAACTTCAAGCGCACGCTGCAGGCGGTGCGCCTGAACTATTTCTTCACGCCGCGCATCTTCGTACAGACGTTGACGCAGTACAACAACCAGCAGAGCATCTGGTCGGCGAACGTCCGCTTCGGTTGGCTCAATACCGCCGGCACCGGCCTCTTCGTTGTGCTCAACGATGGTCGAGATGCCACCGGCTTCTTCAACTGGGTGCGCCCGCAGCAGCGCAGTGTGTTCGTGAAGTTCACGCGGCAGTTCGGCACGACGGGGTGATGCCGGCGTCCGGGGTTGTACGGGTTTCCCCTATGGCGCGTTCTCGCGAAAGGACGCACGTTCGAGGTGCAGAGTGAGGGCGATGCCTCCACGATGAATTCGGCGGGTTGGGGATCGGTCCCAATTCCTCGAAGTATCAAGAGGCGAAGCGAGAATGCACCGCGTGCATCGACCCGCTGCTTCATTCCACCGCAGTGTGGAACGCACCGTTGGCAGGCACTCGACCGCCTGCCAAGCGGGTGCCGACGTGGACTTAGATGGCAGCAGGCGCTATCGCGGTCACAGACCGACAAGTTCTCCGCGGACGGCACAGCAAAGCGCCGGGCATTCGTGCCCGGCGCTTTGTATTTTTATCTCGGGGGCTCCGTGTGATATTCCGAGCATGCGAGACCATTCTGCCGATATCCGGGCCCTGCGTCGTCAGTCGAACGCCGCCATCGCGTCACTCGATGCCAACTACACCATCTCGTTCATGAGCGACGACATCGTCGTGCAGGTGGCGGGTGGTCCCGAGCTTCGCGGTAAGGCGGCCAACCGCGAAGCCTGGGAAAAGCAGATGAGCGAAACCGGCTTCGGCGGCTATGTGCGCACGCCCGAAAAGATCACCGTTGCGGACGATGGCACGCACGCCAGCGAAATGGGCCACTGGGTGGGCCGCTGGCGCGTGAAGGGACGCTCGCACGTCGAAGAAGGCCGCTATACGGCCGAGTGGCGTCTTGGCGCGATGGGCTGGGAAATCGTACAGGAAACGTTTGTGAACTGACCCGTTCAGCCACCTCGCCTTCATGAGCGCTCAGCGGCGAACGGGCCGCACCAGCAAGGTGAGTACCAGTCCCACCGCGAGCAGTGCGGCCAACAGCTGCAGCGGCTGATCGTAAATGGCCACTTTCGACATGCCGGGGGCGAGCGCGGCGCGCGCGCGTGACGAGAGTTCGGTGATGATCACCGGCCCCGCGACGGCGGCAACACTCCACGCGGTGAGCAAGGCGCCGTGAATCGCGCCGACGTTGGCTGTCCCGAACAGATCGGCGAGGAACGCCGGAATGGTGGCGAAGCCCCCGCCGTACATCGTGAACACCACCAACAGGCAGCCAAGGAACGGGTACCACGCGCCCATCTTCGCAAACATCGGGATGAGCAGAAACAACCCGACCTGCGCGGAAAAAAAGAGCAGGTACGTATTCCGTCGGCCAATGAGGTCGGAGGTGCTCGACCAGAGCAGACGCCCACCGGCGTTGAAGATGCTGATGAGAGCCACCACCGCGGCCGCTTGTGCCGGCGTCCGTCCGAAAAGGTCCTGCATCATGGGACTCGCCTGCGCGAGAATGCCGATGCCGGCAGTGACGTTGATGCACAGCATGCCCCAGAGCAGCGCAAACTGCGGCGTGCGCAGCGCGTCTTTCCGTGACATTCCTTCGGCCACGATGCTCGCGTGTGTCGAGGGCGTTGTGACGTCCGGCAAGCGTGCAGGGGCCGGCGCCGGCCGCAACAACGTGGAGCCGGCCATCATGATGAGCAGGTACGCACCGCCGAGCACGAAAAGGGCGTTCGCGATGCCGACGCGCTCGATGAGAAACGCGTTCGCGTACCCCCCGAGGAAGGCCCCACCACCAAAGCCCATGATGGCGAAACCGGTGGCCATCCCTCGGCGGTCGGGGAACCATTTCACGAGCGTGCTGACCGGCGCGATATAGCCAATGCCACAGCCGATGCCGCAGAGCATCCCCATGCCCAGGAAGAGCAGTAGCGGCTGCCTGAGCATCAGTCCGGCACCACCGACCACCAACCCACAGGAAAAGCAGAGTGCGGCAAGCCGCGCGGCCGCGCGCGCGCCCCGCTTCTCCACCCACGGCCCCCAGGTGGCCGCGCTGAGCCCCAGCAGGACCAGCGCGCTCGTGAAGGTCGTATAGGGCGGACTCGCCCACCACGGCAGCGACGGGAGCGCGGACATGATGGGGCGATTGAGCGTGCTCCAGGCGTACACGGAGCCGATGCCCATGTGCACCAGTACAGCACCGAGCGGAACAGTCCATCGACGGGGGGTGGCCATATGGCCCATTGAACGAACGAGCGGGACGATCCGTTGCCGACTGCGAGCGCGAGACGGGGAGCGATAGCTTTCCACGAGACGATGCAGCGTGTGCGAGGCGCTGCTGGCCAAGTATTCAGCAGTCGCATGGCGCGGCGGAGGCGGCGGTGTTTCCCAACGGGTGGTTGCACTATCTGCAGGGTGGATTGCTCATTGGCACGGGGGTGGGGCTGCTGTTCGTACTCACCGGCATGATCGGGGGCATGAGCTCGGTCTACTCGTCCACGTGGTCGTTCATCGTGCGGCGGCCGTATTTCCGTCAGCCGTCGCTGGTGGGCAGTCGCGCGTGGCGGCTGGTGTACGCGGCCGGACTCATTGCGGGGGCGGCGCTCTGGTTCGTGCTCTCGGGACAGCCGTCGCGGGTGGCGGTTGCCATCCCAGCGTGGCAGCTCTTCGTAGGCGGTCTGCTCGTGGGATACGGCGCCCGCCTCTCGCAGGGGTGTACCTCGGGACACGGCATCTGCGGACTGGCCTCGCTGTCGCTCCCGTCGCTCATGGCGGTCTGCACCTTCATGGCGACGGCCTTTCTGACGGCGAACGTCATGGCGCGCTTCCTCCCCACCGCCTTCGGCGCCTGAGGCCCACGACCATGGCATCGACAATCATTCCCACGTTGACCCGTGACGGCCAACGGGTCTCTCCCGTACAGCCGCTCGCTCTGCTCGCCACGGCGCTCCTGGCCGGCGTCCTCTTCGGCGCCGGTCTCGCGTATTCCACGATGATCCGCCCCGAGGTCGTGCTCTCCTTTCTGCGCTTCGAGGACTTCGGGCTCATGCTCGTCATGGGCGGCGGCGTTGTCGTCGCCATGGTCGCCTATCAGCTGGGTCCCAAATTCCTCACCCGTCCGCTGCTTGGCGGCGTCTTTGGTATTCGGGCCGCGGTGGCCGACCGCCCCACCATCGTGGGCGCTGCCATCTTCGGCATTGGCTGGGGGCTGTGCGGGGTCTGCCCCGGGCCGGCAATCGCGGGGCTGGGCGCCGGGAGCTACGAACTGGGGTGGGCCGTGGCGGGTATCGCGATCGGCGCGCTGGTGCAGGGACTGACGGCGCGCTCGCCGGCATCACGGTAGTTTGCCTGTCATGAACAATGGCGCCGTGCTTTTTGCCGCCGACGTGGACCGCGTCGCGCGATTCTACGAAGTCCTGCTCACCATGTCGCCGGTACATGTCGAGGAGGGCCTTCGGGTCATTGCCTCCGACCGCACCGAACTGGTGATCCACGGGGTGCCGCCGCACATCATGGCGCCGCTCGCCGCGGGGGAAATCCCCACGCCGCGCGAGGACACCGCCATCAAGCTCTTCTTCGTGGTGGACAACCTGGCCAAGGCGCGCGAGATGGCGCCCTTGCTGGGCGGATTCCTCTTCCCCGCCGAGAAAGAGCTCACCACCCGCCGCTTCGTCGCGAGCAATGCCTGCGATCCCGAAGGGAATGTCGTGCAGTTCCGCGAAATGCTCGTCCACTCCTGAAACTCAGCAGATTCGTCCCGTGCCTCTCAAAGACTACCCCGATCACTACGACGCCGAACTCGCCCTCAAGCTCTACGACCTGCGTCGTGAGTCGGTGATGCGCGAGTCGCGCGCGGCCATCAATGCGACCTTCCTGCCCACAAGCTGGGAAGACGTGCTCGCTATCACCAAGCCTGACCATCCACTCAACGCGCCCTTCCGCCAGTGCGCGACCTACTGGGAAATGGTGTACTCGATGGCGCGTCACGGTGTCATGCACGCGGAGTTCATGATGGAGAGCAGCGGCGAAGGCCTGTTGCTTTTTTCGCGCGTCGAACCGTGGCTCGAGCAGTATCGCGCGCACGTGGGCAATCCGCTCGCCTTTCGCAACGCCGAATGGATTTCGAAGGAATCGGAACTCGGTCGCACGGTGGCCGAACGGTTCCGCAAGCGTATGCAGGCCCACCTGAGCGCCAACGCGTCCAAGGCGTGATGTGAAGACTTCCGGAGCCGTGATCACCACGGAGCGGTTGCGGCTCCGCCTCCTCACCTACGACGACGCGCCGTTTCTCGTCGCGCTGCTCAACGATGTCACCTTTGTGGAGTTCATCGGGGATCGCGGTGTGCGCACCGATGCCGACGCGCGCCAATATCTCGACTTTGGCCCGTTGGCCTCGTACACCGCGCATGGCTTCGGCCTCTGGTGCGTGGAACGTCTCGACACCGGCGAACCCATTGGCATATGTGGACTGCTCAAGCGACCCACACTCGACGACATCGATGTCGGCTACGCCATGCTCCCTTCCGCGCGTGGTGAAGGGTTTGCCCGCGAGGCCGTGCACGGCACGCTGATGCATGCGCGCGACGTGCTCGGCCTGTCACGTGTTGTGGCGATCGTAGCGCCCGGCAACGGCGCGTCCATTCGGGTGATGGAGTCGCTTGGCTATCGATCTACCAGTTCCGTCGTCTCGATGCCCGGTCTCGATCCGGTGCTGCTGTTCACCCCCGCCGTTCAGGGGCAGAACGCCCCGGAGTCTGATGTATGAAGCGATGGATGCTGGTTTCGCTGTTCATGCTTCCGTCACTTGCCATGGCGCAGCGCCCGGATACGGTGGCGGCGGCGTGGTGGCAGCACGTTCAGGTGCTCGCCAACGATTCGCTCAAAGGACGTGACATCGGATCGGCCGGCCACGAAAGTGCAGCGCGCTACATCGCCCGGCAATTCGAACGCGCCGGACTGCGGCCGGCCGGAACGGACGGATGGCAGCAGCGCATCGCCTTTACCGAAGTGGCACTCGACCAGCCTCGCGTGCAGCTCATGCTGAAGAGCGCCGACGGCGAAAGCGCACTCGCGTATGGACGTGACCTGCGCCTGACGCCTCGCCCCGCCACCGGCAATGTCGATGCGCCGTTGGTGTTTGCGGGGTACGGCGTGTCATTGCCGCAGGCCGGCGTTGACGACCTGCGCGGGCTCGACGTGCGCGGCAAGATCGTCGTCCACTTCAACGGGGTCCCCGCGGGATTGTCGGCACCACTCCAGGCGCATGCGTCGCGTAACCGATGGGCTGCGATGCGTGCCGCCGGCGCTGTGGGTGTCATCGCCATTGGTGCCGGTGGGGTATGGAGCGACGCGACGCCCGTGGTGGTGAGCTATGCACTCCCGGACAGTATGCTCGATGACGCGCGCGGTCAGCGCCTTGGTGGCACCGTCAATCCGGCGCTCGCGGCACGCCTGTTTGCGGGCAGTGGTCTCGTGTGGGATTCGATTGTGGCGCGCGCGGGTCGCGGGGCACCGTTGCCCACCGCAGCACTCAATACGTCATTACGAGCGACCATTCCCACCGTTCGGCGCACGGTCACGTCGCCCAACGTCGTGGGCATCATTCCCGGGACCGACCCCGCACTCGCCAATGAAGTCGTCGTCTATTCGGCGCACAGCGATCACGTCGGCACCTTCAAGGGACCGGCGCTGACCGGTGACAGCATCTTCAACGGGGCCATGGACAATGCGAGCGGTGTGGCCACGCTCATCGAAACGGCACGACTGGCCGCGGCGCGTGGCGGCAACAAGCGGACGCTCGCGTTCGTTGCCGTGACCGCTGAAGAAAAGGGTCTGCTGGGCTCACGGTGGTTCGCGGCGCACCCATCGCTTGGTACGCGCACGGTCGTGGCGAATCTCAACACCGACATGTTTCTGCCGCTCATTCCGCTCACCGGCGTGTTCGCGTACGGCTACGACGAATCCGATCTCGCCGATGATCTCGACGCCGTGGTGCGCGCCAACGGACTCTCCGTGTTGCCCGACCCGGAGCCGCAAGAGAATCGCTTCGTGCGCAGCGACCAGTACAGCTTCATTCGGCAGGGCATTCCTGCGCTCGCCTTCAAGGTGGGCTATCGCCCGGGCACGCCCGAAGAAAAAATCTGGCAGGGATGGGTCCGCGAGCATTATCACAAGCTCAGCGACGATGTCACGCAGCCCGTCAACTTCGAAACGGCCGCGCGCTTCAACAGCATGTATGCGGACCTCGCCTTGCGTGTGGCCAATCGCGCCACTCGTCCCGTATGGCGCAGCAACAGCTTCTTTGCCACGCCGCCCATTCCCTGAGCGTCAGGAACGGGCGGCGTGAAGTAGATCGTGCTTATCGAATGAGGTAGAACTGCTCCTGCCGCGGACGGAAGAACACAAACCCGTTCTCGGTCAGATGCGCATCGTCCTCGAACATCACGAACACTTTCTTGCCACCCCACTCGGGGACGGCCGTGGCGGTGTTGAGTTCGATGCTGATGTACGAGCCGTTTCGAAGGCGGGAGTTCTGCGCCGTCGTGTCACTGCGCAGCGCGCTGCGGAAGTCGATCGACGCGCCAAGCCCGTGCCCCTGTGCGCCGATGGGATGTGAATAGATCATCGCCTCGATGCCGCGCTGCTTCATCTCGGCCATCGTCGCGTTGAACACCGAGCCGCCCGTCGCACCGGGGCGGGAGTGGCGCTTCATGAGCGCATCCTGCAGCGCGTTCGAGTTGGCCATCGCCTGACGCAGTCCAGCCGGCACTTCCTTCTCACCGGCTTTCAGCACATAGGCCATCTTCTGCCAATCGGTGTCGAAGCCCATGTAGCTGATACCGAAGTCCACATGCACGACATCGCCACGGCCAATGACCGTGGCCTCCGGCGCCACCGCGAGGAAGCCTCGTGACGTGGCCACGTCACCGCTGGCCCGCTGCACGCGAAGGTCGGGCTGGAACCACGTGCGCACCCCGGCTGCCCAGAGCATGTCGAAAAGCGCCTTGCGCACATCGCCCACCGTGGTCTTGCCGGGCGTGATGACGTCGTTCGACAGCGCGCGCTTCACGATCGCTTCGGTCACGCGCACCGCGGTATTGTAGTGCTCCATCTCTTCAGGAAGGCGCGTGTCGAGATACTCCTGAATGAGTTCGCCCGCACTCACGAACGTCTTCTCGGCGTCTGGGCCAAGCGTTTCGGCCAGAAAGCGGTAGCTGTCGTAGCCAAGCGAGCGTGTCTGGCCGCGCGTACCGCGAATGCCAAGGCCCACCGTTTTCGGCGAGTACTTGGCATACAGTTCGCGCAGTGTCGCGGCCGGCGGACGCGGTTCCGTCGTGGGCGCGTCGAAGAAGCGGGCGAGGTTCTCTTCGGTGTAGCCGGTAATGGCGAACTTCTTGAGGCCTTCACTGCCGGCATCGACAAACACGAAAAAATCACGATTGCCGGTATAGGGACGCGGCGGGGCCACGTACTGCGACAGCGGATCGTCGTGGAACTCTTCGTTCACCACCACCCACATCCCGATGCCGTGCCGCCGCATCATGGGGAGCAGCATCTCGTGTCGCTTGCTCAGCCACTGCTCGCGAATGCTGATCTGCTCCGACCAGGGCAGGAGCGCGTCGGCCTCGGGGACGCGCATGCTGTTGCGCGACGGCGCGGGCTTGGTCGACTTGACCGTGGCACGCGGACGGACGTCCTGCGCGACGGCGCCAGCAGGAGAGAGCGACGCTGCCGCACCGATACCGGCGAGCAGCAGAACACGAAGTGTGTGCATGTCAGTTGGAGGTTCCTTTACGGTAATCGAGCTGCGGCTTCTGGTTGCCGATGAGCGTTTCGTACTTGAAGTTGGGGCCGCGCTTGGCGTCGAACTCTTTCTTCGCATCGGCCAGCGCCGCCGGCGAGACGAACAGATCCGCTGCGGTGAGAGCCATCGTCTTCGCGGCGACCATCATGCCCTTGGTGCCGATGCTCATACCGCCCGCCGCCACCGCCTGCCACGAGTGTGCGGCCGTTCCCGGAACCCAGGTGGCCGCCCCCAGCTGTACCGTGGGCACCGTCCAACTCACATCCCCCACGTCGGTAGACGCCGAACCTGCCTGGCCGATGACG
>JAIXTI010000101.1 GCA_027484025.1 bacterium | reverse complement strand
GGGGGCTTGCGTGCCAATGCCGTGTACGCGGAGGGCCGTGAGCAGGCAGATGATGCCTCGCGGCACGCGAGTACAGGCCATGGCCAGTGAGTGGTTCTCGGTCGGCTCGGCAGTCGCGAGGCGGTAAAGCCCGCGCCCCACCCGCTCCACCACCCCCGCCCGCATGAGGGCCGGCAGTTGGTCGCGGGTTATTCCCACGGATTCGAGCTCCCGAGGGCGGAACACCCCGCCGAGACCGGCGCGACGAAGCCGGTCGGCCGGGTCCTCGCGCGCGTGACCGTGACGCGAAATGTCGATAGCATGATATTCCATGTAGACATTATGCGTCACTGCGAGCACACAGTCAACACAAATAGCTTACACCAATGCCATTCATATCGACGGTTTGCGTTCACTTTCCGCCCCCCGTCACCTGCGCCAGCATCCGGACGATGTCGCCCTCGATGGCACGGATGTCCTGCTCGATCTCTTCCAGCGGACGAGGCGGCGTGTAGCGGTAGAAGTAGCGATTGAAATTGATCTCGTAGCCCACGAGCCCCACGAGGCCGTCCTTGTCGTCGCGCTTGGCCGTATCAATCCACGCGTCTGGTACGTGCGGAAGCACTTCGCGGTCAAAAAACTCGCGCACGCTGGCTGGGACGCCGTCATCATCGGCTGTGTCGGTCCCGACCATAAACGGCACGCTCTCCGTGTCACGCAGTTCCGGATCGGGCTCAGGCGCGCCGTCGGCATCGCGGCAAACACTGGCCGTTTCGTCCCGCTCCGACAGTGCAGAGAGAATAGCCTTACGAACCGGGGCCGCGAGCTTGACGCCTGCCTTCTTCGCCGCCGCATTGAGCAGCCCCTCGAACTCAGCGCGATCCTTCACCAGCGTGCCGGGAAGAGTGGCGAGCATCGCGCGAAGCTCTGCCTGCAGCGCGCGACCCTCCGCCTGTTCTTGAGCCCCGGCAGCCCCCTTCTTCTTCGACTGCGCGAGCGCTGCAAAGCCGCGCTCCTCCTCAAGGCGTCCAATCCGCTCGGGGCTTGCCTGAAAGTTAAGCCGGAGCGGTCGTTCGACGGTGATTTTGCGATAGCCAAAGTGCGACGTGGGGAAGACACGGCTCACCACAACATCCTCCACCTTGCCGTCCTTCTCCACGCGACGCGTTTCACCGTCACGTCTGTTTCGTACCAGGGCGAAAATCTCGCGCGCCTTGTCAATGGGGATCTCGCGACGCTTGTCGCCGAGGCTCTTCCGCATCGGCACCCAGAACCCCGAGGCGTCCACCAGCTGCACCGTCCCGCGATGTGCCGGCGCCTTGCGATTCGTGACGACCCAGATGTAGGTGGCGATGCCCGTGTTGTAGAACAGCTGCTCGGGCAGTGCGATCAGCGAATCGAGCAGATCGTTCTCGAAGATGAAGCGTCGGATTTCGCTCTCACCACTGCCCGCGTCACCCGTGAACAGCGGCGAGCCATTCATGATGATGGCAATCCGGGAGCCGCCCTCGGCCACGTCCTTGGTGTGTGCCAGCATGTGGAGCAGAAAGAGCAGCTGTCCGTCACTGATTCGCGGCAGTCCGGGGCCAAAACGACCGGCTGCACCGCGGTCGTGTTCGGCTTTCACAGCGTCAGCGTCCCCCTTCCAATCCTTTCCGTAGGGCGGGTTGGCAATCAGGTAGTCGAAGCCCACGCCACTGTGCTTGTCATTGGAGAGCGTGCTCCCGTACGCGATGCGGTCCGCATCGCGCCCAGTGGGGTCCTTCATGTACAGGTCAGACTTGGAGACGGCCCACGTCTCCGGGTTGACCTCCTGGCCGAAGAGATGGAGCTCCGCGTCAGGGTTGATGGGCGGCTGCAGCTGGTGCCCATCCTTGATGATCCCGCTCTGGATGTGCTCCTTGGTGAGCATCAGCATGCCGCCGGAACCACAGCACGGGTCGTACACCGTTCGCACGATGCCCTCCCCCTGGATGCGCGCCTCGTCGCCGGCCAGCATGAGGTCCACCATCAGGTGCACCACGTCTCGCGGCGTGAAGTGTTCACCGGGATTTTCGTTGAGCGCTTCGTTGAACTTGCGGAGCAGCTCCTCGAAGATCGTTCCCATCGTTGCGTTATCCACGCGCGAGGGGTGCAGATCCACCGACTTGAAGCGCTCGAGCACCTGAAAGAGCAGCCCCGCCTCGTCGAGCTTCGAGATCGTGTTATCGAAGTCGAAACGCTCGATCACCTCGCGCATGTTCGCACTGAACCCAGCGATATAGTTGCGCAGGTTTGCGGCGAGGTGCGGCGCATCACCCAGTAGCTTGTCGAAGTCGTACCGCGACGTGTTGTAAATGGCGAAGCCAGAGGCTCTTCGGAGCTGGGCGTCAAGATTGTCCAGCTTCTTGCCGCGGAGTTCCGCTTGCTTGGCGAGCACGTGCTCCTTCTTATCTGCCAGCACGCAGTCGAGACGGCGCAGGACCGTGAGCGGGAGGATGACATCCTGGTACTTGCCGCGCTTGAAGGTGTCGCGCACGAGGTCAGCGACGCCCCAAAGAAAGCTGACGATTTCAGAGTGATTCATATCGGAAGACGGAGTTCGTAGCGAACGAGACGAGCGGAGAAAGGTGCAGCGGCAGCCGAGAGGCCTTGGTAGACACCATCAGGTCGGTTGCGAGTCAAACGTGTTGAGCATGGAGATGAACCGTTCGACGTCTTCGTCGAAGATGCCCCGCTGTTCTGGGATCATCTCGTCGGGGTTGCAGCGCCGACGAAAGGTTCCATCGCCTTGAACGGCCTCCCAATACTCTGCACAGAGGTACCGCGCGTACGTGGATGATCCGCCACGCAGTTCGTCGAAGGTTCCGACCCATGCCACGCGCATCTTCGGAGCGGTGGCAGCGTTGATCGATGAAGCTGCCAATGACAGCCCGACCCCTCGCTTCTCCGCCCACACCCGCGCGTATTCCACAGCGGAGAGCTGATCTGCGTCATGACTGCGCTTCAGCATGGGGACTACATGATTGTCGAGATACCAACGCAGTGCCACCCGATCATCGCTGAACCAGTGATGCCCGCGAGGAGCGTCAGGGCCGCCATCCACGCAAATGCCAACGGGATGGGTCAGCGGATTTTGACTGGGCCCTGAACCCACCACAGAGTCGTCGGCATCGCCCGGGGCTGTCGGCGCCAAAAGGCCCACTGACGCACCGTTCCGAAGCAGGTTGAAAAGCTCCGATACTTGCTGCGTAGCCGAGGCCAACGTTTCTGACGCCTGCTCAACCGCGCGCAACGACGTTACCATCTGCCTCTGCACATCGAGGGGAGGAACACGGATTTCGAGTTCCATAAGTGCATCCGGTCGGATGTTGGCGATGGTGGTGCCGGTGGCAAGGGCGGCCAGGGCGGACACACCTGAACTTGAAGTCAGGGCATACCTCAGGTAATCCGGGTTCAGGAGGTCTGCCTTGGGCGTGAGCAAGAGCAGCGAATCGCTGAAGGCCAGATCCGCGTCTACTTCAACAGTTGCACACGACACCCGACGACTCGAGCCGTCGATGCCTCGAGATGCCAGCAGCACGTCCCCACGTTGCGCAGTGCGCGCCTTTCGACGACTGCGCGTGGTGTCCTCGGGTACTTGCGTAAGTCTTCCTCCACTGCCGGTAACGAGAGTCGTAGATACAAACGGCCTCTCATCCTCGTCACCGTCCGGATCAATTCGGCTACCGGCGACGGGACGTTCCTCAAGAACGTCCTTGAGACGGACGGACGGCCATTCGACCTGCGATGCCGTCAGGCGTGCGGCAGCTGCAGTTACCGCTGACCTCAATCCTCCTAGGTCGGCGAGCGAACGCCCCGATGCGACAAGCGTCGAATGGATCTGCTGCAGCTCTGACAGCGCCGCCCCCTCCGCCACCGCCGCGACATACCGGATGAATCGGTTCGGCGTAAGGTCAGGGTGGGCCTCCTGATCACGAGGCGTGGACGGGTGTCCAAGGATTTCGCTGGCACTGGCGACGGCTGCAAACGTTGGCTCGGACACTGACTGCCCTGAACGCCACACACGCACCGCATCGTCAATTTTGGTGATCGCCTCGGGAGTCAGCTCATTCGTGAGCCCGCGTCTCGACATACCAAGCTGTCGTGCATCGATGAAGAGCACATCTCCCCGAGGCCCCACACGCGACCGGTCGAAGAGCAGCAGCGCGATGGACACATTAGTCCCCGCGACGAGACCGGGCGGAAGAGCGATAACGGCATCCAGTTCACCCGCCTCGATAAGACGAGCGCGGATCATCGCATCGCGGCCGCCGCGGGCCAGGCTTCCCATCGATGCCACCATGACGCCGATACCGTTCGGCCCGAGATGCTGAATGAGGTGCTGCGCCCACATCCAATCCGCCACGTTGGAGGTACCGTACTTCCAACGGGGATCGAAGACGATGTCGGTGGAGCTAAGCCGCGCATTGAGGGGTGGATCCAGAATGATCCGGTCAGCCTCCTGTCCACGAAAGGCATCATGCAGCAGCGTGTCCCCCCTGTTGAGGTTTCCCTCGAGTCCGCAAAGAGCGAGATGCAGCACACCGACGCGCCAGCTGTACTCTGAGATTTCCTGCCCGACGAGCTGGATCGCTTTGCCCTGAGCCTGCCTTGCGGCCTCAGCCAAGGCCATCGCGTGTCCTGCGGCCGGATCGTAGACGACGCCCTCAATTGGTGAGAGCAGCCGCACCATCATCGACGTCAGGCTCTTCGGAGTTGCAGAACCGAAGACACGAATCGCCTGGGACTCCTGCAGTTGATGGATCACGAGGGAGATGGCTTCGCCAAACACCCGCGGACTCGCGTCGCGCATGCCGTCTCGGGCAAGTCGATCAATCGCGATAAGCAGCTTCTGTACACCGGCCCAAGAGATCGCTGGAGTTTCGAGAACCTCGCGCACGGCAGAAGTCTCGCCGACGGGTAGGGCCTCGACGGCAAGCTGCCATGCGATGGGCAAGTGGTCCACGGACGCGGCCATGAGGCCTGACCACGCCAAGGCGTTTCCAGGCACGTTGCGAGTTTTCGACGCGACAGAGAAGCGAGAAACAGTGAGCACCTGCAGTAGGGCGAGTAACCGCGACTCGTTGGCGGCCCCTTCACCACGGAGAGCTTCCGAGGCACCGACGATGAGCTCACCGAGCCCCACCTGCTTGGGAGCACGTACCTTTTTCCCGCGACGATCCAGCCACGGAATCACGTCGTTCAATGCGAAGAAATCTCCCGCGGCTGTCCCCTCGACAGGAACTGGGAAGTCAGCGTAACGCTTGCGCCAATTCGACACGGCGGACACAGACACGCCCGCGATCTGCGCAATCTCGCTCACCGTCACACGAGCGTTTTGCTGCGAGTCGCTCACGCCGCCTCCTGATGCGACAACGCGGGTAGCATAACGCGGACGAACGAAGCCGCGCGGTAGCTATGCGCCGAGAGTCCCCCGATAGGCGCCACCACCCCAACGGGAATACCGAGCCGACGCAGGGCGTTGATGGACTCGACGAAGATGCCGTCCCCTGAGCCGATGACGACCCGGTCGAAGCGCGCGGCGATAGCCTCCGGGACACTGACCTCGCTGATCAGGGCCAGATCGGCGCCATTCAGTCCGCGTGCCGCCACGACACGGGCACCGTGCCACAGACGGCCGGCACGGAACGCCATGGGGCCGCCAGCGGCGATCACCGCGTGATCCCCCTCCGTCACTCCGGCCAGCGCGCGGTACTGCGCCAGCGCCTCACCTGCGGAACAGCGGTATTCCCGGGCGGCACCGGCGAGGTTCTCGATATCCACGAGATGCAGGGCGCGTCCGGCGGGGAGTTGCTTCGCACGAGGGATAACACGGTCTGGGACCAGACAGAGCGACCGTGCAGCGGATGCTTTGGACGAGGCGAACATTAGGATTTCCCGGTTGGCGATTTGAGGGAACCGTATGGCGACGACAATATAGTACAAACACTTTGAAATGCTGTCAAGTGTTCACAAACTCACAAGGTTACTGTCACGGGAATATCATCCTTGCGCTTTGCTTGCGAACGCCTGCGTTGCGAATGAGTCGACCCGTTCCCGAAAACCGCCAACGGCCGCCACGCCATTTTCGCGACACAACACCACAACGAGCCGGTCGCCTTCTACCCTGTAGATCGCGTCCTGTCGGAACTCCCTACCTAGGCCGATCCCTGTCTCCAGATCAACCTCCAATGCCCATCCCGGCTCGGCGTGGCCGGTAACGGGATCATAGCCGATGACGCGCAGGCCCCATCCCCCTGTTCGGCCAAGCGCTGCGTCAGCGCCTCATCGCCCCGCTTGTTCTCTGCGTCCGACCATTGCTCGCCTGTCGTGGCGTAGGCCGTCACGATCACAAATGACTCCGGCCATGATGATGGCAGCTGTTCCACGCGAAAACGCGTTTTGAAATACGCGGGATGAAAGCTCAATTGACCGTCTCCATGATGTACCTCCTCTGCCCTTCCGTTTGCGGGCAACGCGGCCACACCAGACTGCGCCCATCCCGACGCCACGCCGCTTCGATGTGCCGCAACGCGTCCGTGGGCGCGTACCCGTGCCGAACCAGATGTAGGGCGAGCATAGTGCCGGTGCGCCCAATACCACTCCGACAATGCAGGTACACCGTCTCTCTATTCTCCAGCGCCGCATCAACCACGTCCAGCACCTGCTCCACCTGCGCACGACACCGTGGAGCCTGTGCATCCGGCATGGGGAAATTGAAGTAGGCCACCGACAATCCCCGCCGCCGCCCACGTAATTGTCGAGCGTACGACGCCACGCCGTTTTCCCGACCATGTTCCGTGAGGTCGACGAAAGTCGTCACCCCCGCGTCCAGCAACGCGGTAAGTCGCGCCGCCTGCGTTCTGGCAGCTCCGCCGGAACACGGATGCTCGCCACCCCAAAACCGCGGGTGGATGACCGTGAAGTATCGCGGTGAAAAAAGGCACGGAATGTCTCGAACCGGTGGAGCGCTGGTCACCGGGCGCGTTGCCAACACCCCTCCATCGCTCGGTCCAGCGCGTCGGCGAATCGCATACACTCAGACGGGCGGGCAAGTCGGCCAGCGACCCACCAGCGGAGTCGTTGACGGTAGAAGGCCCCGAGTTCCGGGTACACCACGCTCGAAACCCGAACAAAGCGCTGCAGCGCGCGGCCGTCATGCTCATGGCGTGCGCGCCACCACACCAAGGCCTCAGGAAACGGCAAGTGTGTCGGCACGTCGTCCAGATGCGGGGCCTGCACGCGATCAATGAGCTGGATTAGCTCTCGCACCGACAGGGGCCCGACCGACCACGGTGAAGGCATGCTGAAGAGCACGCCGCCCTCTCCGACGAGGCGGTACACTTTGTGGTCCTCCCCGGTGCGTCGCGTCGACTTCCCGAAGTGCGGGCGCTTTCCCGGAAGCATCCGCGTCCACGCGCGCAGACTGTAGACAAGGCGCGGGGTGGTGCCCAATACGACACGGGCGATCTCGTTCTCGCCCGGCTCGTACGGTGGCAGATACTCCCCGCTGATGTTCCGCGCAGGATCGAGGGCGACCACCTTATCGCGCAGCCGCGCCGTGAGGTGATCCGCGAGTAGGCGCTCGGGCATGGGTGCGCGCAGCCCCCCCGCCGCCAGCCGCTGATGCACCCGCTCACGTCGCTCCTCGCCCACGATGTTCTGCACCGCCGCCGCGGTGGCGCACCAATCGGCGACGTAGCTCGACGGCCGGAAGTCGAGAGCGATGCCGGTCTCGATGGGGAACGACCGGGACAGCGACACGGTCATCGGCTGCTCCGGCGGTGCGGGTCGAACAGCCGACCTTCTGAACTAGAAATCGATTGAGCCAGCGGCATGGGCCCCTCCAAAGGCAAAAACGCCGGTGACCCAGGTAATGGGTCGCCGGCGCTCGCCGCTGCGACTTAGACGGAATGGACGGGGCATGCCCCGGTGTGCGGCCCGTCAAGCCTGGGAAATCACCGCACATCCGAAAGCTACCGCAGTCGGCGTCGACCTTCAAGAACAGAAAACGGGTGCCGACCAGCATGGTCAGCACCCGTTTTCCCTATGGGAGCGACGGTCGCCGCCCCGATTTCAAGAAACTTCTGCGCGGTGTGTCAAAACACTTCTGCGTCCCGACACTCGGCCCCTGCGATCACCCGCACTCACTAAACCCGCACACGTGGCACTTCACGCACCCTTCCGCGAACTCCAGCTGCGAGCCGCAATCGGGACAGGTGCCCATGAACACCTCGCCGCCCACGTTCCCAAAATCCATCTGCGATTGCGCCTGCTCAGCAGCCATCGGGGGACGCGTAATGGGCACACCGGCGGCCGGTGTCGGCAACGGTGACAAACTCGCGGGTGGGAACGAACTCATTCCCGCAGCGGAACCGCCACTCAGCATGTCCGTTTGCACTCCCTGCTTCTCGCGCCACCACTGCTCCAGCGCAATGCCCACCGCGTCGGGCAACGACAACACCTTGTTGGGACCCAACCCTACCGCACGATCGCTCGAAATACCGCGCAGCTGGCGATGGATTTCCTGCATCGAAATACCGCTGCGCAACGCGAGCGAAATGAGCCGGCCAATTGCCTCGGCATCGGCCATCGCACTCCCACCCGCCTTGCCGAGGTTGAGGAACACTTCGAACGGCTGTCCCTTCTCGTCTTCGGTGATGTTCACGAACATCGTGCCGAGCGGCGTATCCTTGCGGTACGTGGTGCCGCGCATCACTTCCGGGCGTGAGCGCTTGCCGCGACGGTTCGCGTTCTCCGCTTCCGCAGTGAACAGCGCCTTCTTCGTGCGTTCCAGTTCGCTCTGCAGCTCGGCCATCGTGCCTTGCAGTTCGCCGAGTTCACGCTTGAGCACCGCGACATCCTTGCCATCAGTCTTCGCGTCGCCTGCAGCCGGTGCGGCGGCGGCGCCATCACGCTTGGCCGCCGCATCCTGCGTAGCGCCCGTGCTCAGCACCTGACCGTCGCGCGAACCATCGCGATACACCGTCACGCCCTTGCATTTCATGTCGTACGCCATCTCGTAAATGGCGCGCACGTCGTCGACCGTGGCCGCGTGACCGAAGTTGGTGGTCTTGGAGATCGCCGAGTCACAGTGCTGCTGAAACGCCGCCTGCATGCGGATGTGATACTCGGGCGCGATGTTGTTGGCGGTGTTGAACACCCGCTGCCACGACACCGGCACCTCCGGATGCTTCACGCTTCCCGTCTTCGCAATGCGCTCCATCAGCTCGTCGCTATACCACCCTTCGGCCTTCGCGATCGCCACGAAATCTTCGTTCACGTCGGGCATCATCACGCCCGCCTGATTGCGCATGAACGCCACCGCGAACAACGGCTCGAGCCCGCTCGAACAGCCGGCAATGATGGAGATGGTTCCCGTAGGCGCGACCGTGGTCACGTTGCAGTTGCGAAGCAGCTGCATGGGGCGAATGCGCTGCCCCTGCGCATCGCGCGCACACGTTTCGTCGGGCCCCCAGATACTGCGCGCCCACTCGGGGAACGCACCACGTTCCTTGGCCAGTCGCTCGCTCTCCTTCTTCCCCTCGACGTCGAGGAACTCCATCACCCGACGACCCATCTCCACCCCTTCGGCGCTGTCGTAGGGAATGCCGAGTCGAACGAGCATGTCGGCAAAGCCCATCACGCCAAGCCCGATGCGGCGAATGCGCTTGCTCAGCGCGTCGATTTCCGGCAGCGGGTACTTGTTGACGTCGATGATGTTGTCGAGGAAGTGCGTGCTGAGCGCGATGTCGCGACGCATCGCATCCCAGTCCACCTGCCCGTTGCGTACGTAGTAGCCAAGGTTCACCGACCCCAGGTTGCACACGTCGTAGGCGAGGAGCGGCTGTTCGCCACAGTTGTGCACCACGAATCCGTTGCCGATAAACGAGTGCGTGAGCGGCTCGGTGAGGTCGTACACCATCTCCTCACCGGCAGGCACCAGCGCGTCGAACCGGGCGGTGAATGCCTCGTGTCCGCGGCTGCTCGCTACACACGCTGCAAGATCCGCGTTGCGTTCATCGCCGACGAAACCGATCTCGGTTGCAAAGCGCTGCACATTTTCACGCTCGATCGCGAGCGTCGATGTGCCCTCCAGCGAAGAAGCAATACCGAAGTTGAGAAGCATACGCTGGACGTCCTGCAACAGCACAGTCGACTCACCGAAGAGCACGAGTCGGGCGGATTCCACCTGGGCATCCGCCGTAAAGAGCGCCTGCAGGAAACCGTGCTGCATCGCCTCGCTACCAGCAACGAGCGTTGCCGGAACGCGATCGAGCTTGGTCGCGGCACCGCCTTCGGCCGCCATACCACCCATCCACTCCGGCGTCGTCACCTCGTTTGACGAGCAAAGCCACCCCTGCACCCGCCCCTCCTCACTCGTGCCCTCAACACCAAACCCGCCCTTGGTGTTCTGGATGTGCAGCGCATCACCAGGCTGTAGCGCCTGCGCTTCCACCCAGCCCCGCGCGGTCATGAACCGGTGATCGGCCGTCACGCGAATTTCGTAGCCCTCGCGCGTCACCACGCGGAATACCGGCTTCACGCCACTCGCGAACGGCACGCCGGCCGGCCCCACCTTGCCGGCGCTGAAACGTGAATCGAGCGTGACACCCGCCGCGTCACCCCGCTCGGCCATCTGCGCGATGGGCACGAGACCGTGCGTCGTCGAGACGAGCGTGTCGCCCGTGACACACGGGTTCGTCGCCTCATACGCCCCCAAATGCGGCACCGGGTTGTACTTGTTCGCCTCGTCAATGAAGAACACGCCGGGCTCGCCCGTGCGCCACGCGCCCAGAATCATGCGATCCCACACCTCGCGCGCGCGCAGCTGCCCCACCACGGCCCCGTTCGACGGATCGAGGAGATCGTACGACCCGTCGGCCTTGAGCGCGTCCATGAACTTCGTGGTGATCCCCACCGAGATGTTGAAGTTCGTGATCTTGCTGAGGTCTTCCTTGCTGCCAATGAAGTCGAGCACGTCCGGATGATCGACGCGCAGAATGCCCATGTTCGCGCCGCGACGCGTGCCGCCCTGCTTCACCGCGTCGGTGCTCGCGTCGTACAGCTCCATGAACGAAATGGGACCGCTCGCTACCCCCGTCGTGCTGCGCACCATGCTCCCCTTGCTGCGCAACCGCGAAAACGAAAAGCCGGTGCCGCCGCCGGACTGATGGATGAGCGCCATGCTGCGCAACGTGTCGTAAATGCCGTTCTGCCCGTTGCTCAGCGCATCCTCCACCGGCAACACGAAACAGGCCGACAGCTGCCCCAACGGACGGCCGGCGTTCATGAGCGTCGGCGAGTTCGGCTCGAACCGGCGCTGCGTCATGAGGAAGTAGAACTCCTCCGCCAGCGCCTGCACCGCCCCGTCGCTCGCGCCGTAGCGCCGGTCGGCCTCGGCCACCACCGTCGCCACCCGCCAGAACATGTCCTCCGGCTTCTCGATTGACGTACCGGACTTGTCCTTTACGAGGTACCGCTTGTCGAGCACCGTGCGTGCATTCGACGACAGCGTAACCAGTCCGTCCGGTGGCGTAACAGAGAAAGGCATACGGGAAATACTCCTGTTGGGGCGGTCGTTGGCGGGGCGGTATGGTGCCTCTCTTCGTGAGACCGCGCAAGTCGCCCCGTAACGCTATACGGCGCCCGCACTTCCAAACGAGAGATCACTTTTGTGCGGCGACGGGGCAGTTGTCCACCGGACGCAGCTTTGTGAAGCGTTCTGCACACGCGATGGACGTTCTGTCACATACCTCACCATGACAGTGCCCTCTGACAGTGCCGAAGCCCCCGCGCAAACGATTGAACAACATACTGTTACGGAATGCCGTCGAGCACGACACCGCGCATCAACCCGTCAGTACCCCGCCACGAACAATTGTGACGTGGTTC
Source organism: bacterium (assembly GCA_027484025.1). GTDB lineage: Bacteria > Gemmatimonadota > Gemmatimonadetes > Gemmatimonadales > Gemmatimonadaceae > Gemmatimonas. The sequence continues at coordinate 40,923 of JAIXTI010000101.1, read as the reverse complement.
GGTCATTTCCGCCGCATGCACGGGGTCGCTTGCCTGCATTCACACTCGCGGGGAGTGAATTGCCTGCAACCACAGGAACCGCGTTAGCTCATCCGCGGCAGTTCCCCCGCCCGGTGCCGCGCCGCCAGCGCCACATACCTCGCCGCATTGGCGCGAATCCCCGCCTGCTGCTCGGCGCTCACCGCACGCACCACCTTGCCCGGCACGCCCAGCACCATCGAGCCCGGCGGCACCACCATCCCCTCGGTAAGCACCGCCCCGGCGCCAATGATGCTCCCGCTGCCCACGTGCACGCCGTTCAGCAGAATCGCGCCCATCCCCACCAGCACGCCGTCCTCGAGCACACTGCCGTGTACGATGGCGCGATGGCCGATCACGCACTCCTCGCCCACGATCGTCGGCTTGCCGGGGTCGGCATGAATGACCGCGCCATCCTGCACGTTGCTGCGCGCCCCAATCACAATGCGCTCGACATCGCCGCGAATCACCGCCGTGGGCCACACGCTCGTGTCGTCCGCCAGCTGCACGTCGCCAAGCAGGACGGCGGTGGGATGAATGAAAGACTGGCTCATGGATTAAAAGTATCCGCCAAGTGTCACGTAGAATGCGCCCTTGCGGCTCACGCCGACCGGCGCTGCATATGGCACCGCCGAACCGACGCGCAAACGCAGCGGCGCGTCGTACTGCACGGCCACATCGAGCACGAGTTCGGCACCGGCGCTCGCCAGCCAGCCGTCACGCACGCCATTGGGCAAACACACCGTGGTGTTGCTGCGCAGCGCCGCCGGGCACCACGCCCGCGCTGCATCACTGAACAACGCGAAACTCAGCCGGTCGCTGTATACCGTCAGCGGACTCGGCACGCGACTGAACATCACCAGCGGCGCCCGGTACTCCACCGTGCCACCAACTACGCGCGCACCGCGCTGCACCCCCGGAACGGTGCCGCGCACCGGGAACGCCCGCGCAGGGTCCCCCACGGCCACACCGGGTAACAGCTCCGTAGCCACACCGCTCGTGCCTCCCACGGTGAACTCCGTCCGCGTGCGATTGTCGGTCCACGCCGCCGCACCACGCACGGCCAGCACGTGCCGCGCATAGCCCGGCAAGTTGAGCGGCACGAAGCCGCGTGCCGAGAGCACACTGCGGAACGATCCCGTTTCGGGATTGTCCTCGAGCCACCGATACGACGTGCTCTGCGAAATGCTGAACCCTTCTTCGACACTCACACCGCGCAACGCCAACCGCGCCGTGCTATAGCTGCTGTTGAAGAAGAAACTCGGATACCGCGTCCCCAGTCGTACACCGGAATCGGCAGGCCCGAGCACCGAATCGGCGTCGGCCGTAAAGTCGCGCATTTCGTATTGCAAGCCGACCGTGGCGCTCGCCGTCCAGCGGATACGCGGCACGATGTAGGTGTTGCTCAACGTCAGGAATCGCCGCTTGCGCGCGACGAGCCCCAACGCAGCACCGCTGTCGTTGCGCACCACAAAGGTGCCGTCCCACTCCTGCGTGAACGACACACTCGTGATGGGCATCCCCAGCCCCGCGTAACGGTACGTGAGCGAGCCATCGGTCTCGCCCAACGTGGGCTCGCGCAACAGGCTCACGTCCCACACGTGACGCCCGAGAATGTCTTCCCCGCTCGACGCAACACCATACGTCGCACCGCCGGTGCGCCCTTCGCCAACCAGCGGCAGCCAGTAGCGAGGCCACAGCATCGGCCTGGCCGAGTACTTCCGGCTGGGCAACGAATCGATGCGCAGCGAATCGGCGTTGGCCGGCGCGCGCGATGCACCGCGTGCACTACCTGGGTACCACGTGCGACGCACCGGCGGCCCCGCGGTATCGAGCGGCACCACCGCCACATGAAAACCATCGCCGCGTTGTACCAGCGCCACCACCTGTTGGCCGTCGGGTGAAACCGTGGGCTCGTACACCGCCGTCGATACCGCACTGGCCTGCGTCGGCAACCCGACCTCACGCAACCAGGACATTGTGTCGACCACCGTTACGGCACCACGCCGCGCCGTCTCCAGCTGCATGCTACCACTGGCATCACTCGCCCACACCAATCGCCCGCCATCGGGCGTGAACGACGGACTCGCAAACACCCCGCGTCCGCCAGTCACCACGCGCCGCAGCTGCCCCGTGACGTCGAGCACCACCACGCGCTGCACCCCCGACGGCAACAGCTGCACTGCCACGACCTCACTCCCGTCGGGAGACCAGCGCGGGTCCGCCCAGCGCTCACCCGTGCGATCGGCGGTGAACGGCGTGATGACCTCACCATCGGCGCTCACGCGCACCAAGCGGCTGGCGTTGGCGGCCAACTGCACCGCGACAATGCTGCCATCGTGCCGTGCGTCGGGCTGCGTGAGGCGAGCCCCACGCGTAAGCTGGACTTCGCGCGTCCCGTTGCGGCGATACAAATCACTGTGCGTGATGTACGCATCGCGTCGCTCGAGTTGCGCGTACACCAGGGTATCACCGCTCGAGTCGAGCGGGACGTTCACATCGAGCGCGTTGCGCCACGCCACGCGACGCGGCGCCGTCGCCTTCGCACCACCGACAGCGGACACCGGCGACACGTACACGCCCGTGACTTCGCGCCCGTTCGACGCGCTCCACACCACCGAATCGGCGCCAACCCAACGCGGACTTTCGGCATACCATCCGTCGGGGCTCACGATGCGCCACGCGTCGTCATTCCTGCGTGACGAGATACTCGCGCGCATCACCGAGTCGGCAAACGCCTGCCACGTACTGTTGAATGACTTCCCAAAGCCGGCGTACGAGTTACGCTGCAGCAAAAACGGCACGACGTTCGCCGCCGTCACGTCGACATAGCGGCGCATCCCCACCGCGTGCCCAGACTGCCGCGCGGAATCCGCGGCATCCGCCGCGCGCCCCATGAGCAGCGCGCCGTACCCGTACGCCACCTGCCCGCGAGGAAAGCGCGTGGTGCTCAACGACCAGCGCGCCAACGGCACCAGCTGACTGTCGCGAGCGGCCGCCCGCAGCAACACCGGAAACTCCGTGCTCACCAGACGTCCGCTCCCCGTAAGCGCACTTTCGTAATGCACCGCCAGCCCTTCTTTCACCCAGCTGGGCGTGAAGGCATTGGGAAAGAACAATGGGTTGCGCCCGAAGATCGCGCGCCCCACACGCCACAGGCCACGCGCACGATCGAGATGAAAGATGTGCGCGAGCTCGTGCGTGATGACCATGCGCAGCCAGTCATCGTGAAAGCGCAACTCGCGCGAGGTCACCGGCGGCACCGCGTAGATCACGACGCGGTTGCTCGGGAAAATCTGCGCAAACCCGTTACTCACATCGGTGTTGTCGATCAGCAGCAGATCGATCACACCACGCGGCGCCGCGAGCTCACGCGACAGCTGCCCATATGCCGTCTCCGCATACACCGCCGCCAGGCGCGCCAATGAGTCGAGCCGCGGGGCAAAGTGCACGCGCAGGTGCGTCGTGGTGATCGTGCGCACGGGCCCGCGCGGATCCACCTGCGCGGGCAACGACGTCGCGCACAGCGTCACCAGTAGCACCGCGTACCACGCGCGCCACCACCGCCCCACGCCCCCACCGCTCATGGGGTGCGCTCGCGCTGCGGCATCGCCAGTCGCCGGAAATACTGCTCCAGCCCCTCCAGCAACGCCTCCGCATACTTGAGCTGAAATCCTTCGTCCCGCATCGCCGCTTCCTGTTCCGGCACGATCACGAACAACCCTTCGGCGAGGGCACTCGGATACCAGCTGGGGCGCGCGACCGCCAGATTCTGATAGTGCACACCAAGGTCGCGCAGCCCAAAGCGCACCTGTAACGCGCGCTGCACATCACGCGCCAACGGCTCGCTGGCGTTGTGATAGAACAGCGTGCTCGTGCCGTTGGTGGTGAACGGATTCACACCGTCGGGAAGCGCGTTGAGGTGAATGGAGATGAACGCATGAGCGTTGGCCCGGCGCGACTGCACACCGCGCTCGGCGAGCCCCACCGCCGCGAGACTCGTGCGCGTGATGACCGGGTTCGCGCCGCGCTCGCGCAGCAGCTCTACCAGCTTGAGTCCCACGGGAAACACCGCGTCCCCTTCGTACAACCCCGTCGGGCCGGTGGACCCCGCCGGCGGATGCCCGGGGTCCACGGCAATGGTGAGCCCGCGCAGTGGATGCGCCGCATCGATGGCCGGCAGCCGGCGCACGCGCAACACGAACGCGCGACGTGCATCATCCCACAACGACAGCCAGCCATACGCCGGCTGCGACAGCTGGAGCGTGATCTTCACACGATCGGTCGTGACCTGCTCCCACACCATACGACGCACGAGGGAGTCGTTGCCAATGATCGGCGAGATGTCGGGGTTCGCCTGCACACCGTACAGCGTGAGCGTCATGGTGTACCCTTCGGCTTCCACATGGTGCGCCGGGCGGTCGCCCGTCCCGATCACGACATCCACGTACTCCGCGGCGGGAGTCACGAACGGCGTCATGCGAAAGCCACCGGTCACGCGCCGCGGCAGCGCCGTACCGGCCGGAAGCAGCGCGATGTCATTGTTGTCCACCCACACATCCAGCTGCGCATCGAGCCGCACGCGCGTAAAGCCACTCTGGCGGCCCGTCACCTCGAGCACCGTACCGGGAAGCAGCTGCCACTTGTAGGTCCCGTCGACAATCGTGCGGGCACTGACCACCCGATCGGTATCGCTGCCCACCGTGCTCGTCGATCGCAGTACGCCCAGCAGCCGCGAGGTTGTCGGGAGCGCACGCACCGGCGGCACCGCAAGCAGTACCGAATCGCGGCCGCGCGTCACCAGCACCCGCGATGGACGGGCGCTGTCGGCCAGTACCGAGGCCGCCACCTCCGTCGCGAACACGGTCGCGGCATCGCCGGTGGAATCGGTGACGGGCGCCGGTATGCCCGCTGCCAGCATCGGATACCGCACGCTGTCGGCCCCCAGCACCGTCACCACGGCATTGCGGGGCGCACGGACACTCACCCGCAGCAGATCGCTGTTTCGCGCCCACACGCCGCGCCCGGGGGCCAATGAGCCGCTATCCACTCGCAGCTTCCCCCCGCCCATGAGCGGAGTTCGGGCCGGAAAGCGGACCGGCACCGTCCGGCGCACCGTATCGGCCCCGCGCACCGCCTCGATCTCATAGCGGGCCGTCGCCAGCGGGGCCCCCAGCCAGCCCAAAAAGGCGCCATTCGGCGCCACAGGGACGGTCACCCCGTTGATACGAAGTGCCACGTCCCCCGAACCCACCGACCCGAGGATGAAGGTTGAATCGCGGGTGGTGAGCAGTTGGTTCGGTCCTGGGTACTGCACCCGGATCGCCACGGCCGCCCCGCGCACCGCCGGCACCGGGGGCAGTCCGGCCTTCACCAAAGGGGCCACAGGCACCGCCGGCGCCGGCACCGCGCCAGTCGCGGGGCGCGCCCCGGAGCCGCAGGCCGCGAGGGGTACGACCAGGCTGGCGATCACCAGCCACCAAGCGGTCGCCGTGCCGGCAACCGGGAAATACTGAGGGGTTCTCCGCATAACTCCGAATTTGACCCAGCGGGGAAACGGAGGCCATCTTCAACGCGTCCTCATTAAACAAAGACTTCCGCGATCGTGTTCGCGGGTGCAACCTCCGGCGATCCCGTCCGTAGGTGGGTTATACTCCCCACCTCCGACGCAATGGCCCGCACCAAGACGCTGTGACCGTATCCGCTCTCAATTCCAATTCAGCGCACCCGACCGGCGATCGCCGAGTCGTGGCCCGAGTGTTCGCGCTGACGGACGTGGGGCAGTCGCGCGAGCATAACGAGGACACCTTCCTCGTGGCCAACCTGGAATCAGGCGCCACGCTCACCTTCGAGGAGGGCGTCCACGAGGTCACCGCCGACGCGCACGGCCTGCTCTTTCTGGTGGCTGACGGCATGGGCGGCGCCGCCTCCGGGGAACTGGCGAGCAGTATGGCCGGGCAGTTGGTGCTCGAGGGGCTTCGCGAGTCGTGGTCCAAGGCAACGACGCCCGACGTTGCCACCTTCGCCGAAGCGCTGCGCGACGCCACCGTGCTCGCGAACACGCGCATTCACCAGCATGCGCGGGAAAACCCCGAGCACCGCGGCATGGGCACGACCGCGACCATCGCCGGGCTGCTGGGCGATCGGCTCTTCCTCGTACAGGTCGGCGATAGCCGCGCCTACCTGGTGCGCGACGCGCTCGCGCGACAGATCACCAAGGACCAGTCGCTCATGCAACGCCTGGTGGAGGCCGGTGAGCTCACGCCGGAAGAAGCGGAAGTCAGCGACCGGCGCAACATCATTCTGCAGGCGCTGGGTCCGGAAGCGCAGATCACGGTCGACCTCACGCATCAGCAGCTGCGCCGTGGCGACACGCTCATCCTGTGCAGCGACGGCCTGTCAGGACTCGTGCGCGGCGAGGAAATCGGCGCACTCACCACGACCGAGCCGGACGTGCGCCTCGTGTGCCGCAAGCTCGTCGATCGCGCCAACGCCCGCGGCGGTCCGGACAACATCACCGTGATTGCGGTGCGCTTCGAAGGCGATGCCCTCGTGGCATCCAACGCAACCGACAGCGTGGGGTACACCGCGTATCCCCTCGAAGGCACGCTCTACGATCAGACGCGCGAAATACCCACTTCGCGCCCGCCGCGCAACACCATCAAGAGCGATCCCACCCCGCGGCAAGGCGTGCGGATGCCGACGCGCGAAGAACAGCGCGAAGCCGACGCAGCGCAGCGCAACATCGACGACAAGGCCAGTGTCGCCGCCCCGCTTCCGGAACCGGCCATCGCCGAACGGAAGCGCGCCGTCCAGCCACTGTTCATTCTGCTCGGCAGCGTGGCCTTGGCGGCCCTGGTGTGGACCGCCATGCAACTGCTTCGGCGCTGACGCGAACAACGGCGCGGCGCCCCGCGACCGGCCGTTACTTCTTGCGCAACAACCCGCGTCCCGCCGCCTGCTGCATCACACGGTCGCCGCTCCACGCATGAATCGTTGGCACCGTCATCCCCAACTGCTGCACCCAACGCGGATCGCCCAGCCCCACCAGTACCACGGAGCGCTGCATCGCTTCGGCCTGCGCGGCGAGCCCCTTCACCGCGGCCACGGTATCGTCGCGTAGCGTGAAGCGCCCCTTGTTGGGGAGGTAATCAGCGAAGAGCGCGATGACGAACGGGCCGGCGCTTGCCGGTGTCGGTGCACTCACGATGCGCGCATCATTCCCCGCCAGACGCATCGCCTCCACAATACCCGTGCGATCAGCGCGACGTCCTTCCACATCATCGTCGTCGTCCACGAGGGCGACTTCGGTGACGCCCGCCATCGGCGGCACCGGTCCTTGGTCGATACGCAACACCTTGTCGGCGAGCAACGCGCCCCACGCGGTGTCGGCGCCACTCGGGCGACGCCAGTCGTTCGGCGGCGACACCCACTGCGCCCACTTGAGACGGCGACGCACCGACTGCTTGATGCGCTCCGGATCGAGCGTCCCATCGTCGAGAGCCTTCTCGAGCGCATCGAGCGTCGTGTCGAGATCGCCCGGCGACAGCAGCACGTCACAACCGGCACGCAGCGCCTGCACGCAGGCGTCGGCCACCGTTCGCCCGTCACACACTCCGGGCAACGTCATCGCGTCCGACGTGATGAGATTGTCGAACTTGAGCTGCTGACGTAGCAACCACTGCAGGATTTCGCGCGAGAGCGTCGCTGGCACCTTGCTCGAATCGAGCGCGGGAAACGCCACGTGCGCCGTCATCATGCTGGCCACACCACCGGTGATCGCGGCACGGAACGGATGCAGATCGAGCTCCTTGAGCTGATCGGCCGGCGTGTCGACGGCCAACGCTTCGCGATGCGGATCGGCCGTCGCGCGCCCGAGTCCAGGGAAGTGCTTGGCACATCCCATCACGCCTTCAGCTTGCGTCGCTTCGATCCACGCCTGCACCAGCTGCGCCACCTTGCGGGCATCGCTGCCAATCGCGCGCGTCCCCACGATGGGGTTCTCCGTGAGCAGATCGAGATCGCACACGGGCGCCAGATTCCAGTTCACGCCCATCGTCCGCGCTTCACGCGCCGTCAGCCGCGCGGCGCGGCGCAACGCTTCGATGTCGCCCATGGCCGTGACCGCCGCCAGTGGCGGCAACCCCGTGGCGCCGGCAAACTGCTGCCCGGCTCCACGTTCCAGTTCAGCGGCAAGCAACAACGGATGCTTCGACTTGAGCTGCAGCTCCTTCGTGAGCGCGCGCACGCCGTCCTGCTCGCCACCGACGAGTTGAAAGCCTCCCACCCCCAGCGACAACGCGTGATCGATGAGCGGGCGCGCTTCGGAGAAACCGCGATCGGGAGTCCAACGGATAACCGGCAGCAACAACTGCGCGAGGTCGCGACGCGACTGTTCGCTCATGACTTCTCACTCAAAGCAACGGGAGTCAGTGCACCCAACACGCGCGGTGCACGCGCACCGGTGGCACTGGGCACGTTGCCCGGCCTCCCGGTGAGATGGAGGTAGCCGAGGAGCGCAAAGGCCACAGCCTCTTTTGCTTCGGCATCGAAAAACACGTCGTCGAACAGACGCACCTGCGGGACGTGGCGCCCCTGCCGCGCGTGCCGCGCAAAGGCGTCGGTAATGCAGCGCACCAGATACGCGTTGCGCGAGCCACCGCCGGAAAGCAACACGTCCTGCGGCGCCTCCGGCAGAAAGCGCGCATACTGATCGGCAATCGTCGCGGCAGTAAACGCGGCGGCCGTCGACATCACATCGGCGGGTGACGCGCCGGCGTCGGTACACTGAGCAATGAACGTCTCGATGAACGCCGGCGTGAACAGCTCACGCCCCGTACTCTTGGGCGGCAGCTCGGCATAGTACGGGTGGGCAAGTAACGCCTCCACGACCCCGTCGTACACACGGCCCGTCGCCGCAATCGCGCCATCACGATCGTACGGGGCACCGAACAGGCGCTGCGTGACCCCGTTCATGATGACGACGCCCGGACCGGTATCGAACGCCCGGACGCGCACGTCGGTACCGCTGGCAGCCGGCGGCACGATGGTCACGTTGCCAATGCCGCCAATGTTCTGCAGCGCGCGCCACGACTCGTCGTGCGCGAACAACAACACGTCGGCCATGGGCACGAGCGGGGCCCCCTGTCCGCCTACTGCCATATCACGCGCACGGAAATCGGCGATCACAGTACACCCGGTGCGCTCGGCAATGCGCGCGGCGTCGCCAATCTGCCACGTACTGTGTCCAGCTTCGTGCCACAGCGTCTGCCCGTGCGACGCCACTGCGCGCACGTCGGCGGCGGTCACGCCGGCCCCGCGCATCGCCTCGCACGCCGCGTCGCCCAGCCACTCGCCCAGGTCGGCGTGCAACCGGCACAGCTCGCGCGCCGTCCCGCCCTGCATGGCCGCCGCCAACCGCTCCCGTTCCTGCGCCGTATAGTCGCGTTGCACGAAGTGCAGCAGCGACGCCTGTGGTGTTCCGTTCGCGCGATCGGTGAAGGAAACGACGGCCGCGCTGATGCCATCGAGCGACGTGCCCGACATCAGTCCCACCAACAGCTGCGCCTGCTCCGCGGGTGCCGTCATTGAACAGCGCCGTTCGCGGACAACACCGGCGGTGGCGCGTCGGGCACGATCTTGCGGATCACGCCACCGACCTCGGCCAGCCGAGCGTCAGCCGTGGTGGCATCTACCTGCAGGGCGTGCATCACGAGGGCGCGCTTGACGCGACCATCGGCGCGCTGCAACAGCGCGCGTGCGTCATCACGCGAGAGCTGTGTCACCTCGCACACAATCCGCTCCGCGCGGTCCTGCAGCTTCACGTTCGTCGCGCGCAGGTCCACCATCAGGTTGCCGTAGCTCTTGCCGACGCGAATCATCGCACCGGTCGTGAGCATATTCAGCACCAGCTTGGTAGCGGTGCCCGCCTTGAGGCGCGTGCTTCCCGTGAGCACTTCGGGGCCCGCAATGGGGAGCATGAGAATGTCGGCCGCGTCACGCATGGCCTGCGGCGGTTCGCTGCACGCCAGCAGCGCCGTCGTGGCGCCCAATTCACGCGCGCGCAGCAACGCACCACGGACGAACGGCGTCGTACCGCTCGCGGCAATCCCCACGACCACATCGCCCGCAGTCACCGCGTGCGCGTCCATCTGCACCGCCCCTTCGGGCGCGCTGTCTTCCGCGCCTTCGATGGGGTTGCGGAGGGCGTGATCGCCCCCGGCAATGATCCCCACGACCATGGCGGGATCGGTCCCGAAGGTGGGCGGACATTCACTCGCGTCGAGCACCCCGAGTCGCCCGGAGGTGCCCGCTCCCACGTACAGCAGACGCCGGCCGGCGCGGAATGCCGTCTCGATGGCCGCAATGGCCTGCGCGATCGGTTCGCGTTGCGACGCCACCGCGTCGGCGACGGCGCGATCTTCGCCGTTCATCATGTCGACGATCGCCAGCGGCGATGCGAGATCGATATCGGCGGTGCGCGGATTGCGACGTTCGGTGACCCGGGGGTCGAGCGCCGGAGCGGACACGGAATTGGGCTGAAGGACGGTCGACACGATACGGCAACGCCGGCGGCGTCGCGTACAGCGGCCCGCGGCGTGTGTCGATAGCTTTCGACCGTGTGCCGCAAGAAACGCAGCAGGCGGCAGACTGTCGGACACCGGGCGTGTGGGACGCACGGGAAACTTAACGGAAGGTCAACCTCGGAGTCGTGTTGAGCCTGGTTTCTACCCTCCACTCTCGCCTGTCGCACGTCTCGCAGGGAGCGTTGCTCCTCGCCGGCCTGTCACTCGCCGCCATCCCCGTCCCGCTGGCCGCACAAATCCGTGGGCGCCCGCCCATGGGCAACGGTTCACGCGGTCCCAGCCAAGGCTGGTGGTTCTCCGGCGGGGCCGCCGGACTCGTCATCAACGACATCAGCGACGGCGCGAGCGGAAAACTGCTACGCTTCGGCAGTGATCCGCTCTGGCAACTGCGCGGCACGCTCGAGAAGGCACTCGACCCTGCGACGACCTTCGGCCTGTCCGTCGGCTACGGCGTGGCGGACGTTGCCACCTCCCGCCTCGTCGGCACTGGTGTCGTCGACCCGCTGCCCGGCGCCATTTGCCCCGATGCCTGTCAGGCGCAAATAGAGACCGGGTCGCTCATGGCACAGTTTCGCAGCGGTGGCGGCGATGGCTTTCACACCTTCTTCGAAGGCCAGGGCGGCGTCAACGCCTTCCGCAACCTGCGCACCAAAGACACCCGTCAGCCCATTCCCGGCAAGGAGCTGCAGCTCGACCTGGCCGGCTCACTCGGCTTCGGGTTTGGATACACCCTCTCCCCCGGCCTCGTGATTTCACTCGTGCAGGATTTCGGCATGGGGTGGCACGCGAAGGACAACCTCCCCGAAGGCACCAGCCGCACCTATCGCACACGCGCCACGCGCGCGTCGCTGCGTTTCAAACTGTAGGCCCGTCGGACGTCCCCCTCCCTCTCCCTGTCGCATGCTCTTCACAGGCCCGTCCTTCCCCAGACATTCCGCCGCCGCGCTGCTCGCCGCGGCAGCACTGTGCAGCACCGTGGCCGCTTGCACGTCGTCCTCCAGCGGCACCGCGCCACGCACTGCGCCTGGCGCCGCCGCTGGGGCCGTCGCGCCACTGGGCGACCCCGCCATCCCCGATCGACAGGCCGCGCAATTTCCCGAACAATGGCGCCTCAAGTCGGGAGCCGGTGCCACGTTCGCGTCGCAAGTCATGGCGGTGAGCAACAGTCCTGCGGCGAGTGCCGCCGCCGCGCAGATCATGAAGGACGGTGGGAATGCCGTCGACGCCGCCGTGGCGCTGGGGTTTGCGCTTGCCGTGACGTGGCCCGAGGCCGGCAATATCGGCGGTGGTGGCTACACCATCGTGCGCATGGCCGACGGACGCACCGCCGCCCTCGATTACCGCGAGATCGCGCCACTCGCCGCGACGCGCGACATGTATCTCGATGCCAACGGCAAGCTCACCGACAAGAGCGTTTACGGACATCTCGCGTCGGGAGTGCCTGGCGCGGTGGCCGGTCTCACCGCGCTGCTCGAGCGCTACGGCACCATGAAGCTGTCGGCCGTCATGCAACCCGCCATCGCGCTCGCGCGTGACGGCTTCGTGGTCGACACCGCGCTCAGCGGTTCCATCGAGCGCGCCTCGAAAACGCTGCTCCGCTTTCAGAGCTACTCGCCCTTTACGCCCAACGGACAACCGCTCGCGGCCGGCGCACGTCTCGTGCAACCCGATCTCGCGCGCACGCTGCAGGCCATCGCCGACCAGGGGCCCAAGGCATTCTACACCTCGTGGATTGCCGACTCGCTCGTGGCCGAAATGCAGCGCGGCGGCGGCATCATCACCAAGGCCGATCTCGCGGCGTATACGCCCGTGTGGCGTGCCCCCATTCGCACCGGCTATCGAGGCTACGCGCTACTCAGCATGCCGCCCTCATCCAGCGGCGGTGTCACCATGGCCGAAGCGATGAACGTGCTCGAGCAGTACCCCACGCTCCCGGCGTACGGCAGCACACGGTGGTTCCACCTCTTCGGCAGCGCCTATCAGCGCGCCTTCATCGATCGCAACGCCAAGCTCGCCGACCCCGCCTTCGTCCCCGTGCCGCTCGCGCAACTCACGAGCAAGAACTACGCGGCCAAGCTGCGCGCCACCATCGTCGACACGCGCGCCACGCCCACGCGTGATCTCGATGCCGCGATGGCACAGGCCGCGCGTGAACCGGAGCACACTACGCACTACTCCGTGGTCGATGCGCGCGGTAACGCTGTTGCCACCACCACGACGCTCAACAACTCGTGGGGCTCGAGTGTATGGGTGCGCGGCGCCGGCTTCATGCTCAACGACGAAATGGACGACTTTGCCGCGCAGCCCGGCAAGCCCAACATGTACGGGCTCGTCCAAGGCGAATCGAACGCCATTCAGCCGGGCAAGCGCATGCTCAGCGCCATGTCCCCCACCATCGTGCTCGACCCCAAGGATCAAGTGCTTCTCGTCGTCGGCGCCGCCGGCGGCCCCACGATCATCACGGGCACCAGCCAAGTCATTCTCAACGTCATCGAGCATCGCATGACACTCGGCGATGCCATGCGTGCCCCGCGTGTTCATCATCAGGCGCTCCCCGACTCGCTCACCTTCGAAGCCGGCGGCATTCGCCCGTCCGTCCTCGACTCATTGCGCGGCTTCGGTCACGCCATGCGCGAACTGCGCAGCCTCGTGAACGTCAACGCCATCATGCGCGTGAAAGGCGGCTGGGAAGGACTCCCCGAACCACGCCGATCGGGCGGGGCGATCGGCTTTTGATTGAGGGATGAAAGCATAGAGCCTACTTCGCTGAATCTGCGAAGTAGGCTCCGTGCTCTCCATTCCTCCATGTCTCCGTGTGAGCAGTTCAAGGATCTCTGCTCACCCGCGAGTCCGCCGTCAGCGCACCGGCGCCGGACGAATCGTGACCGGCCCATCAAGCGTCACCGAAATCGACGACCCCGTGTTGAGGCACGTGTCGTAGTTCGCCGTCGCTGCCGCGGCCGCCGTACCCGCCGCCGCGCCAGCCGCGGCACCAATGACCGTGCCCTTGGTGTTCTTGCCAATCACCTGACCGGCAATCGCGCCAAGAATCGCACCGCCGGCAACCTTCTTGGCATCGGTACCCTTGGTCGCGCTGCGAATGCGCTCGGTGCTCGCCGTCTGTACCGTGCCCTCCACCGGGTACGTCTTGCCGCCGAACTGCACCGACACCAGTCGCACACGCAGCGCCGTGTTGTCGTTGCTGTTCTTGGCAGTCTTGGCCTCGAGTACTTCGAACGTGCCTGTCGCGCCCGACGGGATCGTCACACCATTCGTGGCGTTCACCGACTCCGAGAGGTCGGCGGTGAACTTCTCACCGACCGACGTCGTGTTGCTGCATACCTTCTCGCCCGAGGCGAAGGACAGCGCAGTGCCCGCCGCCACCGTACCGCTCACTTCCACCGCCGGCTTGGGCGCCGGAGCGGGCGCAGGTGCCGGAGCCGCTGCGGGCTTGGGCGCCGGGCGCGCGGGACGAGGCGTCGGGCGCGGCGCGGGGGCCGGCGCAACCGTCGGCTCCGGGGCGGGGGGCGGCGTGGTCGGCACGTCCTGCAACTGCGGCTGCACGCTGTCCTGCTGCGCGAGCGCGAGATCACGGCCGAGCGCCGAATCGCTCGCCAACGTGTTGTCGGCCTTCTCACCGCCGCAGGCCGCCAGAGCAGCGAGCGCGAGCGACGACATCATGACGGTAGTACGGGACGAACGGGTATATTCACGCATGGGCAGACTCCCTGAGAATGTAGATAAGCAGAACGCGTGGCAAACACTGCGCCGGCTTCTCCCATATTACCACCCGTATCGCCTACATGTTGCGTCCGGGTTGATATCGGTCGTCGCGTCGGCAGCACTCACCACCTCCGTGCCGTCGTTCCTGCAGCGTGGTCTCGACAGTATTGGGCGTGGCGCGCCGCCGCGCGAGCTGGTGATGATCGGGTTGGTGATGCTGATCACAGCAGCCGTGAGCGGCACCCTCCGCTTCACCATGCGCAACACACTGAACGGCGTGAGCCGTCGCATCGAGACCGACCTCAGACGGGACGTCTTTGCGCGCCTTTCCACTCTCGATGCGTCGTGGTACCTGCGCTGGCGCACGGGTGACCTCATGGCGCGGCTCACCAACGACTTGAGCGCTGTCCGCATGGCCGCCGGCCCTGCGCTCATGTACTTCACCAACACGATCTTTGGTGGCGTCTTTGCGCTCGTCATGATGCTGCGCATTTCGCCGCTGCTCACCGTGGCGTCGCTCCTTCCCATGGTGGGACTGCCGTTCCTTATGCTGCGGCTCGGCAAGCAGGTGCACACGCGCTTTGAACTCGCCCAGGGACAGTTCAGCCAGCTCACGACGCGCGCGCAGGAGAATCTCGCTGGCGTCCGTGTTGTCCGGGCCTATCGCCAAGAGGAGGCCGAGAGCGCCCGCTGGAACGCACTCGGCGACGAATACCTCGAAGCCAACATGGGACTCGCCCGCCTCAACGGACTCATGAGCCCGGGCTTCGCACTCCTCGCAGGACTTGGCGGCGCCGTGATGATCGGTGTGGGGGGCCGGCTGCTCATTGCCGGCACACTCACCGTGGGCAGCTACGTGGCCTTCGGCATCTATCTCACGATGCTCACCTGGCCACTCATCGCGCTCGGGTGGACCACCAATCTGTTTCAGCGCGGGGCGGCCTCCATGACGCGGGTGTTGGAGTTGCTCGAAGCCGAACCACTCTCGGTGCACGATACGGGCGTAGCGACGCTGGCGCCGGCCGTCCGCGGGCACACGCTCGAGTTCAAGCATGTGTCCTTTCACTATCCCGTATCGGACGCGAATGCCGCACAGGGCGAGAGCGTGGCCGCGGGGCCAGAACCTCGCTGGGTGCTGCGCGACGTCTCCTTCCGCATCCCAGCCGGGGGCACACTCGCCATCGTCGGAGCGACCGGCGCCGGCAAGAGTGCACTCATGGATCTCGTCCCGCGCATCTTCGAACCACAGGAAGGGGAGATCCTGCTCGACGACGTGAATATCCGCGAGCTGCCGCTCACGGCACTGCGCAGCATGATCGGCTACGTGCCGCAGGAGGCGCTGCTCTTCAGTGAAACCGTGGGCGAGAACATCGCCTACGGTATCGGGCAGGATGCGCCGCAAACCGAGGGGCGCATCGCACAAGCCACCGGCGTCGCACAGCTCACCGAAACCATTGCGTCGCTCCCCGATGGTCTCGAAACCCGCCTTGGCGAGCGCGGCATCAACCTCTCAGGCGGACAGAAGCAGCGCACCGCGCTGGCGCGGGCTCTCGCGCGCACGCCGGCCATTGTCATGCTCGACGACGCCCTCAGCGCGGTCGACACGCAGACAGAGTCGGCCATTCTGCACGGTCTGCGCGACGCGCTGTCGGAGCGCACCGCCATCATTGCGTCGCACCGGGTGAGCGCCGTACGCGATGCCGACCACATCATTGTGCTCGAGGCGGGACGCATCATTGAGCAGGGCACGCATGAGCAACTCGTGGCGCAGAATGGGCGCTACGCCTCGTTGCTCCGTCGCCAACAATTGCTCGAAGCGATCGAAGCAGCCTAGCGATACATCCGGCATCTCCCGGGCGGCGTAGCACTGCCGTCGGCGACATCCCTCCATGGCGAATGCATGGGGATGCGCCCGGCTCGTCCGTACAGCCCAGGGAGTTTCATGTCCGACAAACCGTTCGTCTCCATTGGAGACGCGGGGTTGCTGCACAACCCGCGCTCCCGCCGTGACATCCTCAAGCTCATGGCCATGGGGGGCAGCCTCATGCTGCTCCCTGCCGCGCTCGCGGCCTGCGGTGACGACAACCCCACCTCGCCCGGTAGCGACGTCACGCCCAACAGCGGCTCGCCGCTCATCATCGATTTCGCCAAGGGCGATATCGCCGTGCTCCAGTTCGCGTACGCGTTGGAACAGCTCGAAGCCGACTTCTACACGCGAGTCGTCGGCAACTTCGATGCGTCGAATTTGACCGCCGCCGAGAAGGCCGTGCTGCTCGACATCAAGTATCACGAAGTGCAGCACCGCGAACTCTTCAAGGCCGCCCTCGGCGCCAGCAACGACTTTACAGTCAACCCAACCTATCCCGGCGTAAACTTCCGCGATCGCACGTCGGTGCTCATGGCCGCCAAGACGTTCGAAGATCTCGGTGTGGCCGCCTACAACGGCGCCGGACAGTATCTCGCCTCGGCCGACCTGCTCACACTCGCCGGCAAGATCGTGTCGGTCGAAGCGCGGCACGCGTCGGTCATTCGCGACTTGCTCAATCCCAAGTCGGGCGACTTCTCGCCCACGGCGTTCGATGACGTGTACTCCCCCACCAAGGTCGCCGGCGCCGCACAGAACTTCGTGGTGGAGAAGCTCGGCTTCGCGAACGCGCCCGGCACATTCGTGCAGGGCCCCAACAACAACGGTTGAGGAACACGACCATGACGACTTCATCGCTCAACGCGATGCCGCTGGTCGAGACGATCGACCCCGACATCCGCGAAACACTGGCGCAGCGCGAGGCGGAAATCGCCGACGGCGCATCAGTCAGCACCCGCACCGCGGCGTTGCTTGCGCTCGGTAGCATCCCCATTGCACTCGGCGCCCTCGCCCGCGATGTATACGGACAGGCGCCGTCCGACGTCCTCGACGTGCTGCAGTTCGCACTGTTACTCGAGCACCTCGAAGCTGACTTTTACAATCGTGGCATCGCGGCGAGTGGCCTGATCGATGCGGCGGACCGTACCATGTTCACCGTCATCGCGGGCCACGAAACGGTGCACGTGCAGGCACTGCAGACGCTCATTTCGCAGAAGGGCGCCTCCCCGATCGCGAAGCCGGCGTTCGACTTCACCGCCAAGGGAGCGCTGGCCGGCTTCAACTTCGGCGCGGGGCAGTACGAAACGTTCAAGGCGCTCGCGATGGCCTTCGAGGATACCGGCGTGCGCGCCTACAAGGGCCAGGCGTCGCGCCTCATCAACGACAAGGCGGCCCTCGGCGCCGCGCTCTCCATTCACTCCGTCGAGGCGCGACACGCCGCGCAAGTACGGCGTCTGCGTGGCAAGAAGGGATGGATCACGGGAAACAGCCGCGAGGATCTCCCCGCGTTCACGCAGGGCATTTACGATGGCGAAGACAACGCCACCCAAGGCGGCGCGATGCTCTCAACGCTCCCTGGCTTCAGCGCGAATGGAGGCCTCGTGGCCGCCACCGAAGCGTTCGATGAACCGCTCACCAAGTCTCAGGTGACGGCCATCGTGACGCCGTTCCTCGCGTAAGGCACGCAGCGCCAAACACGAATACGCGAAGGGCGCTCCACCGCGGAGCGCCCTTTGTTGCGTTACAACCGTTCGAGCAGAAACGCTGGCGTCAGCGGCTGCAGCAGTGCGGCCAGTCGCTCGAACCATCCCGTGAACATCAGAATGCCAACGACAACGAGCAACCCGCCCGCAATGCGGTTCACGCGGCCAATGTTGTGCTTGAACTTCTGGAAGAAGCCAAGGAACCGTTCGATGGCCAACGCGCTGAGCAGAAACGGCACCGCGAGCCCCATGGAGTACGCGGTGAGCAGCGTGATGCCTTTGGTGAGCTCCGTTTCGTTGGCCGCGAGCAACAGAATGGCTCCCAGCGTCGGGCCGAGGCACGGCGTCCATCCGGCACCGAAGGCGATACCGACGAATACGGTGCCCAGATAGCCGAGTGGCTTGTCGCTCAGATGCATGCGCCGCTCCTGCTGCAGGGCGCCGATCTTGATGACGTCGAGCATCCAGAGCCCCATCAGCACCATCATCACGCCGCCGATCCTGGCGATCCACTCACGATACTGGCGCAGCAACTGTCCGAACGCGCTGGCGCCAGCGCCGAGTGCCACGAAGATGAACGTGAACCCGAGCACGAAGAGCAGCGCATGCACGAGCGCCGCCCGCTTGGCGCGCGACACGTCGTCCAGCCCCATCCCCGTGATGAACGTGACGTAGCTGGGCACGAGCGGCAGCACGCAGGGGCTCAAGAAACTGAGCAACCCCGCGGTGAAGGCCACTAGGACGGTGAGTGATTCAGGTGCCACGGATAGCCATGCGAAGGGAAGCTGAAAGTGTCATCGTCGAATCAACGTGCGCTGCGACCGGGGCCGCGGCGACACTCGCCGCACAAGCCGTAAATCACGAGTCGATGTCGCTGACGCGAAAAGTCGTGGGCTTCGGCCAACAGGGTGGTCATGCGCTCCAGCCGTTCATCACGGAACTCCGTCACGCGCCCGCACACCGTGCAGAGCAGATGTTCGTGATGCGGTACGCCGCGCGAGGCTTCATACCGTTTGAACCCCTCACCGAAGTCGCGCTCCACCACGAGACCGCTGCGCACGAGCACTTCGAGCGTGCGATACACCGTGGCGGTTCCCGCCGATGCGCCACGCGACTTGAGCTCCTGCGCTACGTCTTCCGCCGACAGGTGTCGATCGGTTTCGAGCACCGTGTCGGCAATCGCGAGTCGCTGTGCCGTTGCCGGGAGGTTGTGATCGCGCAGGAACGCACGAAACGCCTCCTTGTCGGCCACGATCGCCGCAGCATCGGGGGAGTGGCTCACGGAGGTGACGAACTATCCGGGGTACGGCAGCCGCAAGGCGCGCGCAATCTGCGCGGCGCTGTAGCGCACGATTTCGGAATCTTCACCAGCACGACGCTGCACACCGCGTACAACCGTTTCCACCGTAATCAGCGGAGCCTCGGCTTCGGCCTTCACGTTCGACTCCCACTTGCCGCGCTCGGGCCCCTTGATGACGTAGCGATAGCGCGCCGTGTACACGGTATGGCGCACGGGGCGCTCTTTGGGAGCCGGCGGTTCGATGATCGCTTCCGCTTCGTCGGACTCCTCGGCGCTCACTTCGTCAAGCGTTGCAGCAACGTCGTCGGTGAGCTCGGCCTCGAGTGCATAGGGGCTCACCATGTCGCTGTCGTCGAGCACGACGGTCAGGCGCTCGTCGGCATCGAGCGCCTCATCAATGGCGTCGACAGCGGTCGCGTCGGTTTCGCCCGCATCGTTTTCGCCCGCATCCGCTGCCGTCTCCTCGTCGAGCCCCAGTTCCGGCGCGTCGCTCACCACCGGCGCCTCGGCCACAGGCTCGACCACGGCCAGCGGCACCCGCGCTGCCAGTACGGCAATCCCCGTTTCCACGGTGCCCTGACGCAGCGGCGAGAAAAGATGGAGCTCCTCGATCTGGTCCAGCGGGACCGACGCTACGACAGCGCGCAGAAAGCGCTCCGCCACTTCCGTGACCGGGTTGTCGGCGCGGTCGTGCACCGCCGGGGCAGGCGCGACAGGCGTTTCGACGGTTTCGACGGGCAGCTCGTCGGTCACAGCGGGAACCGGATCGGTCATTTCAGCGTGGTAGGGTAGGACTCAAACAGGCGTTCACTCGCAGTCTCGAAAGATCACTGACGGCAGGGGCTGCGAACAAGGAGAGGCGGGGGGTTGCCTTTCCAAACCGGCTCACTATCTTATTACTGAATAATTGCCTGTCCATCTATCGTGTGGACTGTGTCTGTTGAGAGGACGTCTTGTCCGACGGCCTCCGTTTTCCAACTCTTTCTGGGAGATCCATCATGTTCACGACCCGTCGCCTCGCCGCCGCCCTGCTGCTCCCTCTGCTCGTCGCGGCCCGCCCGCTCCCGGAGCCCAAGCCGCACGTCATCGACAAGGCGCACAGCGAAATCAATTTCGTCGCCGACTCGCGCCTCCTCAGCGCGCACGGCTTCTTCGGCAAGTGGGACGCCGATGTGAAGCTCGACGCCGCCAAGTGGGAGAACTCCTCGGTCGCCATCACCATTGACGTCGCGAGCATCAACACGCGCGTCGAGCGTCGTGACGGCCACCTCAAGAGCGCCGACTTCTTCGACGTCGAGAAGCACCCGAACATCACGTTCAAGTCGGTGAGCATCAAGCAGACTGGCCCCAACAAGCTCGACATCACCGGTGACCTGACCGTGCGCGGCACCACCAAGCGCATTGTCGTCCCCGCCAGCACCGTGTTCTACGAAGGCGGCGCCGGACGGTTCCGCGGCACGTTCGCCATCAACCGCCTCGATTACGGCGTGGCGTACGACTCGAAGGTCAATCCCATTCAGAACGAAGTGCAGGTGCAGTGGGATATGGCGCTGGCCGAGCCGAAGCCGGCTGCCAAGTAACGGTCGGGGTCGGGGGTTGGTTGGTCCGGCGGTTTATGCGCCACGGCACTAGCCCTCAGGGTAAAGAACGTAAGGGGAAAGGGAGAAGCGCGGTTTGCTCCGCCAAGAACGACGGGATCGTTGTTCTTGTGGACGGCACCGCGCTTTTTCCTTGCGTTCTCTTTCCTGAGGGCTAGTGCCGTCGCGCGTTGACCGCCGAATCAGACAACCGCGGTTCTTCGCATTGCGTCATTCCGATCCTCCCACGAAGCTTTTGGTGACACTCCCACGAGCGGCCGCTGCTACACTGCCGCATGCAAGATCCCAAAAACCTTCTGGTCTGGCAGCGCTCGATGGACCTCGCCGTGATCATCCACGGCATCTCCAAACAGATCCCCGCACGCAAGCTTCCCGGTGTCGCTACGCAGCTGATTCGCGCCATCGCCTCCGTGCCCGCAAACATTGCTGAGGGCATTGGACAGCCATATCCCGCCGTAACCGTGCGCCACCTGATGGTTGCGATTGGGTCTGCGTACGAATGTGAAACACACCTCCTAATCGCTGATCGACTGGCGGGACCGATCCAAGGACTGGAGTCGACGCTCGACGAATTGGAGCAGATCAGGCGAATGCTGTACGGTCTGAAAGGGCACTACGACAGGAGGGTGCTGGAAAAGCGCGCGGCGGGTCCGTCGTTTAACGAGCGACGGATCTAGCCCTCAGGAAAAAGAACGCAAGAGCATAGGAAAAAGCGCAGGGCCGTCCACCGTAACAACGCGTTCGTTGTTCCGTGCCGAGCGAACCGCGCTTCTTCCTTTCCCCTTACGTTCTTTTCCCTGAGGGCTAGTGCCGTGGCCAGTTTATCGCCGGACTAACCGCCGTCCACGAGTCCGCCGGACCAACCGCAGTTCAGCGCCCAGCGCTCAAGATCCCCGCCGCCGCCTCTCGCAGCCGCTCGGCCCCCTGCACCAGACTCACCCGGAACTTCCCCTTCCCCGCCGCACCAAACGCCATCCCCGGTGTCACCACGACTCCCGGTCCCGCGATGAGCGCGTCCACCCACGCCCAGTCGTCGTACCCGGCCGGCACGTCGAGCCAGAAGTACATCGTCGCACGTGGTGCCGTCACTGCCCAGCCACCGGCGTTCATCGCCGCCGCGAACGCGTCACGGCGCACCCGATACTCCGCCACAATGGGCGGCACGATCTGCTCAGCGTTGTCGAACGCCGTGGCCCCCGCGAGCTGCGCCAGTGTCGACGCACCGTACCCTATGTTCGCGCGATACGCATCGAGTCGCGCAATAGCCGCCTTGTTGCCCGCAATGAACGCCGAGCGCACGCCGGCCATGTTGAAGCTCTTGCTGCAGGTGTGCATCTCCACGGCGACCGCCTTCGCGCCCGGCACCTGCAACACACTCGGCACCGCGTAGCCATCGAACGACAGCTCGCTGTACGCCAAGTCGCTCAGCAGCACGATGTCGTGCGCGGTAGCGAACTCCACGTAACGCGCCAACTCCTCAAGCGAGACGGACGTCGTCGTCGGATTGCCCGGATAGTTCACGATCATCACGCGCGCGCGCTGCGCCTGTTGCGGCGTGATCGCGTCGAGATCGAGTCGCCCATCGGGCAGGAACGGCACGAACACGGGCTCCGCGCCGGCCAGCATCGTGGCGCGCGCGTACACCGGGTAGTAGACCTCGGGCACCAGCACCACGTCGTCCGGCTTCGCGTGCGCGAGAACGAGCTCCGCGATCCCCTCTTTGGAACCGGCAAGCGCGAGCATCTCTGAAGCCGGCTCGATGGTCACGCCAAAGCGGCGCTCGAGATAACCGGCCACCGCACGCTGAAACACCGGGTGCGCGCGAAAATACGGATAGCCGCTCAGCGGCCGCTCGGCTGCCACCCGCTGCATGGCTTCGATGACCACCGACGGGATCGGACCGTCGGGACTGCCAATGCCCACGTCGATGAGCGTCTTGCCGGCCGCGCGCGCGGCGGCACGCCGGTCATCGAGTTCGTAAAAAACGTACGGCGGGATGGAATCGAGGGTGGCTGACATCCCCGAAGTCTAATGCGCAAACAGGACGACGCGAGCGCACCTCCGTCGCGCTACAACAAACTCACCGGGTCCCGGTCCACCACCAGCC
Source organism: bacterium (assembly GCA_027484025.1). Classification (GTDB taxonomy): domain Bacteria; phylum Gemmatimonadota; class Gemmatimonadetes; order Gemmatimonadales; family Gemmatimonadaceae; genus Gemmatimonas. Next base: position 18,024 of record JAIXTI010000101.1, on the reverse strand, counting down.
GCAACTCCGAATCCTTGGGTACCGGACACCGCTCCGCGACGTAGCGCGCCACCCGCGTCATGAGCTTTGGCTGTGAGCTCTTGAGCAGAAAATGCCAGCGCCACCGGTCCTTGATGCGATCGATGGGACACGGCGCCGGCCCCACCAGCACCAGATCGCGCAGCCCTTGGCGCTTCATGAGCTGCGTCACCCACTCGGCCGCCTCCGTCGCCGCGGCCGCCGTGGCGCCCTGATGCACGCCGCTCACGATCACGTTGGCAATGTGGACGAACGGCGGATACGCCGGATGCCGACGCGCGCCCAGCTCCTCGCGCACGAACCCCAAAAAGTTGTGCGTAAGCGCGTGCTGGACGGCATGCGCGTGTGGCATGCGCGTTTGCACGACGACATCGCCGCCCTTGGGGCCACGCCCCGCGCGACCCGCCACCTGACTGAGTAGCTGAAACGTCCGCTCCGACGCGCGAAAGTCCGGCAGATTGAGCCCCGTGTCGGCGTCGATGACACCCACCAGCGTGACGTTGGGGAAATCGAGCCCTTTGGCGATCATCTGCGTGCCGAGCAGAATGTCCACCTCGCCACGCCCCACACGGTCGAGAATCTGCGTGTGCGCCCACTTGCCGCTGGTGGTATCCACATCCATGCGCGCAATACGCGCTTCGGGAAAGCGCTCGGCGACCAGCTTCTCCACCTGCTGCGTCCCCAGCCCGCGCCGCTGCAACTTGTCGCTCGCACACTGTGGACACAGCGACGGCATGTCGTGCTGATACTGGCAGTAGTGACACACCAGCGCTTCGGGCACGCGATGATAGGTGAGTGAAATACTGCAGTGCGGGCACACCTGCACGTCGCCACACGCGTGACACTGCACGAACGCCGCGAAGCCGCGACGGTTGAGGAGCAACAGACTTTGTTCGCCCCGATGCAAGCGTGATTCGATGGCGGCCAGCAATGTGGTGCTGAACACACTCAGCATGGGGTCGTATGGCGCCTGCGGACTGCGCGCGGCCAGCGCCTCCTTGGTGGCCACGCGCATGTCCACCACCTGCACCGGCGGCAACTGCGCGCCGCCCGCCCGGTCGGGAAGCGACAGACGTACCGCCTGCCCACGATCGGCCCGTTCCCAACTCTCGAGACTCGGCGTCGCGCTCCCCAGCACCACCAACGCCCCTTCGGCGCGCGCGCGCACGATGGCCGCTTCGCGTGCATGATAGCGCGGCGTTTCCGATTGCTTGTAGCTGCTCTCGTGCTCTTCATCAACGATCACCACACCCACGCGCTCGAGCGGGGCGAACAACGCCGAGCGTGCACCTACCGCAATGCGCCGCTCGCCACGGCGTAACGACTGCCACGCATCGAGACGCTCGCCGTCGCTGAGCCCCGAGTGCAACACCGCCACATCATCACCGAACGCGCCACGGAAACGATCGACCGTTTGCGAGGTGAGCGCGATTTCCGGCACCAGCACGATGGCGGTGCGCCCTTGCGTGCGCAGCACCTCGCGCAGCACTTCGATGTACACGAGCGTCTTGCCGCTGCCGGTAATGCCGTGCAAGAGAAACACCTGCCCCGGATCACCACGCAGAATGGCATCGATGACGTCGCGCTGCGCCGCCGATGGATTGGGCGGCGGCGCCACGCCCGCCCGTTCGGCGAATGGATCGCGTTGCATGACCTCGTCGCGCACCTCCACCAGCCCGCGCTTGGCCATGGCCGTTATGACCCCCGCCGAGCAATTGGCTTGCACGCGCAGCGACTCGAGCGGGGCCACTCCACCCTGCGCCTCGAGCAAGTCGTACACCGCCCGCTGTTGCTTGGCGCGCGCGAAGGTCTGCTCACGCTGCAGCAGCGACGGCAGTTCGAGCAGGATGCGCACAACGCGCTGCGTCTTGGCCACCGGTGCCGGCGACTTGGCCTGCGTAAGCGGCGTGGGCAGCATGCTGCGCAGCGTGAGCCCCAAGGGCGCCGCATACCAGTCGCTGATCCAGCGGGCCGTCTGCAGCAGCGCGTCGGGGAGCGACGGCGTGCTGTCGACCACCGCCTGAATGGGCTTGAGCTTCACCCCGTCGGGCGGCGCCGTCTCCCCCAGGCAAATACCGATCTCGGCCCGATTGCGAAACGGCACCAGCACACGCGATCCCGCCGCAATAGGCCACGCCACACCGTCCGGCACGCTGTACGTGAACGTGCGGAACAGCGGCACCGCCAGCGCAACCTCAATGCAACGGACCGTGGATGACATAGGAGGAATTTAACCCGGTCCCGTCACCGCTCCGTCACCGTCCACGGAGAAAGAAAACCAATCCAGCGATCTGATCGCTGATGAAGGCGCGTAGCGTCGGTGACTTACGGCGCGATGACTGCTTGTCGCCGAACGAGAGGGATGCGCGCCCCAATCTGCATGGTGACCATGGGCGACCACGACCGGCGCCTCTCCACCGCACCAGTGCCGTTCGATGTAACGTCCAAGGTCAGACGGGTCCAGTGCGCGGCTGCCGACAGCACGACGTGTCGATTCGCGACGACGGCCAGTTGCCCGCCGACATGGGGCACGATCGTCCCCCGAGAGGATGCACCGGGAGGCACGAAACCGTTCTGGCCCGACACGACGCCAGCCGAAACGAGCGCCTCGAGTTGCGCGCGATTGCTCCCGATGCGCGCGCCGGCCCCCACACCAAGGCGGGTCGCGCCGTCCAACTGCAGACCGCCGCGCGCCGTGGTCGTGCTCGGATCTCCGGCGAGACACGCGATGTCACCGCCGCCGGCGCCCGCGAAGTGGTCGAGCGCAATGTGCGGAAAGAGGCGGCCACTCCCTTGCACATCGACGCTGAACGCTGGGCTGACGTATCCGCACGCAGTTTGGTAGTCGTCACTCGGCATCCCCAACCCGAAGCGCGCCGTGGCGTGCACGGCCGGCATCTGGGCGTACATCGGCGCGGCAAAGACGGTCACGGTTACCAACCCGGCCGCAGACAGCACGGCCGTGAATGGGGCCACTCGTCGCGACGGTACCACGGGTGATGCCATGACAATCATGGCTTGGTTGACACACCGAGCCCGACGTGCTCGGTCAACACCACCTGCCCCTCCACAAACCCCGTTCCCACGAAGGGATCGTCCGCCAACAACGCCGCCCCGTCGAGATCTGCATCATCGAGCAGCGGCGAGAAATGCGCTGCTGCCGCAATGCCAAGCGTCGTCTCGATCATGCACCCGCACATCACGCGCATCCCGTGCGCACGCGCCACCGCAATCATGCGCAACGCCTCTCGAAGCGAGCCGCACTTCGCGAGCTTGATGTTCACGCCGTCGACGATCCCTTCCAACTTGGGAATGTCCGATGCGACCAAGCAGGACTCGTCGGCCACGACGGGAATGTTCGCGCGATCACGCACGAACTTGAGCCCCGCCAGATCATCCGGCGGCAACGGCTGCTCCAACATGTCCACGCCCACCGCGTTGAGTGTGTCGAGCATGCCCAGCGCCTGCTTCGCCGTCCACGCGCAATTCGCATCGACACGCAGAATGGCCTTCGGCGCTTCCTCACGCACGATGCGCAGCACGTCGCGATCCCAGCTCGAGCCCAGCTTGATCTTGAGAATGGGCAGATGCGCGGCTTCGCGCACACGCGAGCGCAACGTCGTTTCGTCGGGCGCAATGCCGATCGTAAAGCTCGACAGCGGTGCGGCCTTGGCATCGAGCCCCCACAGCTTCCACACGGGAACGCCCAGGCGCTTCCCCATGAGATCGTGCAGCGCCGCGCTCACCGCGCACCGTGCCGACGCGTTCCAGCGCAGCGCACGCTCCAGCTCGCGCTCGATCGCCTCGATGCTCCACGCGTCAGCGTGCTCCAGCAGCGGCGCCAGACGTTGCAACGCCACCATCACCGAGTCGGCGGTCTCGCCGTAAAAGCTGCTCGGCGACGCCTCGCCCCACCCCTCAGCGCCGTCGCGGTCGACGAGGCGCACCCACACCACGCGGTACTCGCTCCGCCCGCCCCGCGCGATGATGAACGGGTGCTTGGTGTGCACCGTGACGATTTCTGCGTGCAGTTGCATGAGAGAACGGGAGTGGGAAGTCGCTGGCTGCCCGCCCGGCCCGCTCCCCCGTGCTCGTCAACTCAGTAGGGCGTGAGCCCCGACGCGCGCGCAGTACGGGCCGACCGGAACTCGGCGCCGCCCGTGCTGGCCAGAAACTCCACGAGCGCATCGGCAAGTTCGAAGCCTCGATCGTAACGATCCGACGCCTGTTTGGCGAGACATTTCATCACGATCGCGCTCAGCGCCGCCGGCACCCGCGTGTCCACCTGATCGGGGGCCACCGGGGCTTCATGCACATGCTTGTAGCCCACGGCGTACGAGTCGTCACCGTCGAAGGGCGGGTGCCCCAGCAGCATCTCGTACAGCAGCAGCCCCACCGCGTACAGGTCGCTGCGGCCGTCCACGAGCCGCCCCATCGCCTGTTCGGGGCTCATATAGTGCGGCGTGCCCATCGCGCGGCCGCTGGCCGTCAGTCGGCCATGGAAGCGCGCCGTGGCGATGCCGAAGTCGGTGAGCGCCACATTCCCATCTTCGTCAAACAGGATGTTGTCGGGCTTGATGTCCCGGTGCACCACCCCGTGCCGATGTGCGTAGTCGAGCGCCGTGGCGACCTGCGCCGCCACGGAGGCGGCCGTCCCCGCCGACACCGTCTTCCGGCGCGACAGCAGGTCGGCCAGCGAGCCGCCGGCATAGTACGGCATCGCCAGGTACTCGAGGTCCCCCGAAGTACCCATGTCGGCAATGGCGCAGATGTACGGGTGCACCAGCCGCGAGGCCGCCTCGGCCTCCCGGCGGAACCGCTCCCGCATTTCGGGTTCGAGCGCCAGCGTGCGATGCAGCACCTTGATCACCAGCGGGCGGCCCAGCACGGCGTGCCGGGCCAGGTACACGTGAGCCATCCCGCCGCTCCCCAGTCGCTTCACCACGGTATAGCGGTTCCCCGTGGCCTGGCGCAGCTCCCGCAACTCCTCGTCGGGAATGTCGATGGGCGGCGCCGACACCTCGGGAAGCGGCACGTTGCACCGCGTACACCGGGGGGCGGCGGCTCGGCTCCAGGTGCCGCATTCAGGACAAAACATGTGGCTGGAGCGCGTGGGGAAAGTGGGGACGGCTGGTCGGCTGCTGGAAACTCATAACAACCGTTGACGACGCAGCAGCAGCAGGAGCAACCCGCCCAGCCCCAGTTGCGCCAGCAAGAGCGCCAGAAACCCGTACCGCCACTGCGACAGCGGGATATTGGTGAAGTTCATCCCCCACATGCCGCTCACCACCACGAAGGGCAGCGACATCGTCGCCACCACGCTCAGCCCCTTCGTGGTCGCGCCCAACCGGTTCGACACCTGCGACAGGTACGATTCCATCGTGCTGCTGAGGAGATCCCGATACGTATCGAGCGCGTCGTTGATGCGCAGCACATGATCGTAAATGTCGCGGAAATAAATCTGCGCTTCCGGCGAGATGAGCACAGTGGGACGGTTGGTCAGCACGTTGAGCACTTCGCGCGACGGCTGCAGGTAGCGGCGCAACGACAGCACCAGCCGCTTCACCTTGAACACGTCGCGTAGCGCATCCTGATCGAAATCCACGAACACCCGTTCCTCGAGACCGTCGATGAACTCGTCGACCTGGTCGAGAATAGGGAAATACGCATCGACAGACGAGTCGAGCACGCTGTGCAATACACGCTCGACGCCGCGTGACAGGAGCTCAGGCGAACGATGCACGTTGTCGAACACCGTATCGAGCACTGGCAGCGGCCCCGCGTGCACCGTCACCAGATAGCGCGGCCCCAGGAAACAGTGCAGATCCTTTGTTTCGAGGTCGTACGGGTCGTCCGTGCCCGAGGCAAACGTCACGGCACGCGTGACGATGTACATGAACCCCGGATACTCTTCGAGCTTTACACGCGACGCCGGGTTGAGCGTGTCTTCGACCGCCAACGGGTGAAACCCGAACACCTTCTCGAGCAGGGCGTGCTGCGAGCGCACCGTGCTGTCGATATCCACCCAGATCAATCCGCCCTGCGCCAGCAACTGCGGCACATCACGCGGATGACAATCCAACACCTGTTCTCCCGACGACGAACGATAGATCGTGCGCGGCGCCGGATCCGGATGCCCCGGAACGGACGTGGGTACAATGCGACTCATGATCTGCTCCACAGTGCCTATGCCAGCGCCCGAAGGTGAACCAGTACCGCCTGCGCCAGCAGCTTGGGCTCGTAGCCGCCTTCCAGCGCACTCACCAGCCGTCCACCGCACCAGCGCTCGGCGCGCTCCACCAACGCGCGCGTCATCGTGTGCACATCGTCGAGCGTGAGCGTGAACGCGCCGAGCGGGTCACCATCAAGACAATCGAAACCCGCGCTCAGAATCACGAGATCCGGGGTCCAGTTCGCGGTGGCCGCGTCGACGGCGCCGAGCAGCGCCTGCACGTACTGCGCAGACGGTAATGACGGCGCCATGGGCACGTTCCACACTGTGTTGTGCGGCCCGTGATCGTCAGCCGCGCCAGTGCCCGGATACCACGGCCACTGATGCATGCTCACGAAGTGAACGCGCGGCTCGTCTTCCACCAGCGCCTGCGTGCCGTTGCCGTGATGCACGTCCCAGTCTACGACCAGCACACGCTCACAACCGTGCTCGGCAATGGCGTAACGCGCCGCCACCGCCACGTTGCCGAACAAACAAAACCCCATGGCGCGATCGCGCAGCGCGTGATGCCCCGGAGGACGCACCGCGCTGAAGCTGCGCACCGCGCGGCCGTCGAAGGCCATGTCCACGCCGTCGAGGACGCAGCCGGCACCTGCCGTGACGGCGTCCCACGAGCCCTCGCTCACCACCGTGTCGGGATCGAGGCGCCCACCGCCCTGCTCCACCAAAGTACGCACCCGCTCGATGTAGGCCGCGTCGTGCGCCAACGCGAGTTCGGCTTCGGTGGCGTGACGCCCTTCCACATGCTCCAGCGCTTCGAACAGCGCCAGGTCGTGCTTGAGCGCACGCGGAATGGCCACCAGCCGACCGACATGCTCCGGATGCTCCCACCCGGTGTCGTGTCGACCACAATCGGGGTGCGAGATCAGCGCCACACGTGTGCTCATCGCCGAACGCTCACAAAAGGCTCCTCGGATTCGCTCTCGACATACTCATCGAAACATCCTGCGCACCACACCCGCTCACCGCAACCCGCGAAGGCGCCGCGATGTCCATTCTGCGAGCAGCGCGGCAAGGGCGCTCAACAGCAGCAGGGGACTCCACGGCAGCGAACGTCCGTTCTCTCTGCCGTACGCGTCGCGCATCGCCGTCGTGGCCTCGTCGGTGCTCCATGCCGGCAACGGCGCACCACTGCGCGCCACCAGATCCGCGTACGGCGCCGCCTCCCCGGGCAGCGCGTCCGTCAACAGTGCCGCAGCAGGGAAAGCCATCCGCTGCCCGTCCACCGCCGCGGTCACTGCCGTGTGCCACCACTCCCGATGCTCGGCCACACCGGCGTCACTCCCCTCCATGCGCCACCGCCATGTCTCGCGGTACGGCATCGCCACCACGCGACCCGCGCCAACCCGCCGGGCCAGCAGTGCCGGCTCGGCGTGGCTATGATCGCCACGGTCTTCCTCGAGCACCACCACGTTGGCGGCGGGCTCGACTTCCCACGCCTCCAATCCACGCCGCGGGGTATCGGTGAGCAGGGCACCGGCAATCCCGCCCCGCAGCGACGTCGCGCGCGCCGGGCGCAACGCCGACATCGCCGGGATGCGAAGCGCATCACCGCCAAGCACGAGGCCCCCGCCCTGCGAGACAAAGGTATTCAACGCCGCGGCATTCACCGCGGTGCTATCGAGCACGAGTACCGCCGCGTAGCGCGCCGTATCGAGCTTCAGCGGTGCGCCAACCGTCACCGCACCCGTGGGCGACACGCGAAAGCGGCCGTCCACCTGCCACCCGGCTTCTTCGAGGGCCGCCACGACGAACTTGCTCTCCCACCCGGGGTCGGCCACCACGAGGAGTCGACGCGCCGCCACCGAGTCGGGGAGCATTGCCATTGCCCGGCCGTGTGCCACCTGCGCCGTCAATGGCGGAGACGCCGACTGCAATCGCCAGGCGTGCACCAGCCCCGTCGCTGCCGTCGAGTCGAGCAAACCGCCCGCATCGCGAAGCTGCACTGCCGCGCCGCGCGGTCCACTCACCCGCACATCGAGCGGCGCTCCGGGCACCGGTGCGCGCGACACAGACAACGCGAGGCCACGCGCATCAGTCGAATCACCCCACAGCACCGGAACCCCCGCTGCCCGCATGGCTTGCAGGGCGGCGCGCACCGGCGCGGGCGGTACCGCGCGCATTGGCAACAGAACGGTGTCCGGCGCACCCGCGTGCGAGGCCATCGCGAGCACCGCGCGACGCAACGCCTGCAGATCGCGTGCACTGCTGTCGGCGCCCACTGTACTGGACAGCGTAACCCAAGCACGCCGTGCCGAACGGGAGCCGCGCTGACTGTCGCGCACCGTCAACGCCAGCAGCGCCAGCAGACAGCCAACCGCCAGCGCACGGCAAATCCGCTCGAAGACAAGACGGGTCATCGTGTGAGCGCGTACACGACGAGGTTCACCCCGAATCGCGTGTTGTCGACCGACAGGAATCGCTTGTTGTCGGGGTGATAGCTCCACTCCGAGCTGTAATCCTTGTTGGAGAAGAGCACGCGAATGCGCCCGTCTTTCACGACGGCGTCGAGCTGCTCGTGCACGAGGTTATCGCCCCACCCGTTCATCTCGTGCGACGTCGTAGGCGGTCCGTTCTCGAATACGAAGAAGCAGCGATACAGCTCGTGACTGTTGGGCAGCGGCAGCAGCGGTCCCGCCACACGCCGGATCTCCTCGCGGGCCGTCTTGTTGAAGGCGCCGTCCACGTCGTGGTTATGGTCGTCAACGAACAACAGTCCACCACGCTCGAGATACTTTCGCAGCACATCGCTCTCGCGCGTCGTGAATCGTACCGGCAAGTGCCCCGTGAGGTAAAGCAGCGGGTACTGCAACACCGCCTCCGACGACAACGGCACCGTTACGCCTTGCGGCCGTACCGGCAGCGACGTGTAGCGCGCCACCGAATCGATGAGATTGGGCGGGACCATGGGCGCCGAGTCCCAGTCGCCACTTTCGTATTGCGCCGTGGCGAAGACAAAAGGTGCCGCAGCCATGTGGAGTGCCTCGCTCATGGCACGACTCCACGTGACCATGGGGTCGCGCGGGTGCGCACCACGATACCCAACACGCGTCGCGCCTCGACAAAGCGCGTCGTCACATCACCGCCGCCCGACATGGCCTCGAGCGTCCGCGACAGTGCTTTGGCGAAGGCGGGCGCATCCACCAAAGACTCCGCGCGCAACACGGCCAGCGAGTCGCGCGCCGCCGCCACGTTCGAGTTGACCAACTGCGCCACCTGCACCAGTCGCGCGTCACGCGCCGCCACACCCGTGGGGCGCGCCATCCGCGCGCTGCGCACGTTCACGCGCCCGGTGTCCTTTCCGGCAAGACGCACTTTGGCAATGTCCACGATCACCTGCGGTGGCTTGCCACGGAGATACAGACGAGACGCGGCACGCGAGCGCTCGATGGCTTCGAGCGCCCGCTTCATGGGCGGAATGGCCGCGTGCGGATCCCCCTGTTCCAGTGCCCGCCCCGCGTCCCACATGGCGTTGTAGGCCTCGAGCAACGGCTGGTTGATGGCCACCACCGGCGAGTCGTTCCCTTCCTCCAGCATGCCCGTCGTGGACGACGTGCTCATGGCCAGCTTGCCGCCTTGCAACTCCACGCCATGATCATGGCCGTCGCCCGCCGAGTGTGCATGCTCGGCGCTCGACTCACCACTCAACCGCTGAAACACCACGTCGCCCACCGCCAGTCGTAGCCGCGCCTGATCGCGCGCGAGCTTCAGCGACTCACGGACGACCTCGGGTCGCGCCATGCGCCGCTGCGCCTTGTCGAGTTTCTCGGTCAGCATGAGCAACATCCGCTGACTCATGAGCGACTTGTCCACCTCAGGGGGCGGCGCCGGCTCCACGGCCACCGAGTCGTACTCGGCTGGCCGTGCAATACGGAAGGCGCGCGTTTCGCTGCTACCGAACTCGCGCGTCGACTCCGGATGACCATCGCGCGCAACCGCACGCAAGTGCACCACGTCGCCGGGCTGCAGCCCCAACGACGCGAGGTCGAGCGCCGAACGCAGTGTCGTAACACGCGTCTGCGATGAGGCGCTCCAACGGGCTGCGCCGAGCGTGACCGACTTGACGGTGAACCGCTCCCCTTCACCGGAGCTCACGAGCAGTTCGAAGCTCGCACGAGAGAGTCCGATGTCGTCGCGCGCCGTCGCAATCAACGGCAGCACGCCCCGCGCTTCGCGGAACACGCTGTCACGCGCCGGCGCGTCGAGCGAGACCAACGGGACCGAATCGGCGCGCCCCTCTACCACCAGCAGCCTGCGCGTCCCACCACGCGACAGCGTCAGGGTAAGCGGGGCCGCGGTTGCGGTCACCAGTGTCTGCCAGCCACGGCCCATGCTGTCGGCGCGTACGGGCGATACCGCGCGGCTGCTGTCGCCAGCGAAGCGTTGCAAGGCGACCATCGGTGGATTGCCCTCACCACGCACTACGATGCGGCTCCCGCGGAGTGCCGTTACGCTGTTGACATCACCAAGGGTGCGTGCCGGCAGTTCCGTATATGCCGGCGGCTGCACCTGAATGGTCCACGCGCCCATGGGAGCAATCACCGCGGGCGCTTCACGCGTAAGCCCACCGCGCACGTTGGAGGCGACGCCGCCAGTGCCAGTGGCGTCTCGCGACACGGTCGCCCCGATGGCCAATAGCAGCAGACAACACGCCACAAAGATGGCCGGTCCTCGCCACGCCATGGTCTTGTCGGCCGTGATCGCTTCGCGCAGCGGGGCTCGCTCCAACACGCGCGTCGCGGCCGCGAGCAGCGTCTCTCCAGCCGGCTTCCGCGCCGACAGCAACTCGATGGCCGTCGTCAGTGAAAAATCGGGTTCCCGCCCCGCACGTTCTTCCACCCAGAGCGCCGTGCGCGCCACATCTGGAGCCACGGGAGCACGCCACACGTACACCACGACCGCCAACAGCAGCCCAACCGCGCCCCACACGGCCCACGACACGCTCGCAACAGACGGAAACACCATCCGCGCGGTTTGTGCGACTACCAGCACCGCCAGCAACACCCCGACACTCAACAGCGCACGCCGCGTGCGACGTACCGCGTGCAGTCCGTCTCGGAGCAGCTCCACACGCGTCAACAACATGGATTGCGACAGCGGTGTGGAATCGAGCGGCATACTCACGAGACCGCCTCGTGGCGTCGCCACCACCACTCACCCGTCAGGCATAGCAACGCCACCATGAGCAACGCCGGCGTCATCCACCACGGATCACTCCCCTCGGTACTCAACGCGTCGTCGCGAAAGGCCGACGCCGGTGCCAACGCCGATACGGCCGAACGGTCGTCGCGCAGCATCACCGTCGACATACGCACGCCACCGCACGGCCCCGTGAGCGCCGACATCAAGCCACGCGCGCTGGAAGAGGTCAGGAGATCGCTCCCGCGGGGAACCACCACCGCGACCTCGCGCGTGCACGTGCTACCGGTGCGCCGCTCGATCGCCGCGACCTCGCCGTCACTCCACCACGCGACCGCGCGCATCGTGCGACTCGTGTCGAGCAGTGTGCGCACGGAGTCACGCAGGATTGCCGTGCGAACCCACGGCCCCACCAGGGCGCTGCCGTTAGCCACCAACGCACCCACAGTATCAGCCTTGGAACGACGCATCCACGACTCGGGCATGCCATCGCTTGGCCACGCGACCTGGAGAGTGGCCGGAGACGTCGCCTCGCGCGCTGCCGCCGTGTCCGTCGCTGCAGACCCGCGCTGAACCATGACCACCGTGTCAGCTGTTCCGCTGCCCGCGCCCGTACCACGCCCCAACGTCAACGCGGCCGCCACCGCATCGTCACGATCGGTGGCACCCGTCACACGTACCGGCAACGCGTTGGCCAAGGTCCTCGTCGCGGGCGTTCCGCCTCGCGTCACCACCCGTACCGCTCCCGGCCACTGCGAACGCCACGCGGCATAGCCCGCCAGCGTAGCGGCACTGCTGTCGAGGACCACCGTGAGCTCCACGGTCGACAGCGAACGATGCGTCGCCAGCAACGCGGCGCTCTGTGCCGTTGCCGCCACAAGCGCCGCTCCCGGATCCCGCGCCACGCCACGCGCCAGGTGCGTCGCCACCAGTGCATCATCGTCCGCGAGTGCCCGCTGCACCGAATCGCGCCACGCGACTGTGTCGACCATCCCCTCGTCGGCAACCACCAGTCGCAATCGCGAGGCGCGCGTGGTCGACCACTGCACACCCGCGATTGCCGCGCCGGCACAGAGTAACGCCAGCACTCGCAGCATGAGTAACAGCAGATCATTCAAGCGAGGTTGCCGCGCGACCGCGCGCGCATCACCGCCGGGTACGAACCGCGCAGTGGGCAACACCAATACCGGCGGCGTGCGCACCGACAGCAGGTGCAATCCGAAGACGACCGCCGCTGCAGCTACAGCGACTCCGAACACCCATGGCACCGCGAACGACAGCATGTCAGCGCCCCGCACTCAGCGGCATAGATGGCGCGGAAATCCCCATCACCACCGCACGCACCGCACGCGCCGGCTCAACGGACGTCACCACCTCGGTGTAGCCGGCACCCGTACTCCGCCACCGCTGCGACATCTCCTTGCGGAACCCGGCAAACGCCGTGACGTACGCATCGCGACCATTGGCGGCAAGGACCTGCTCCACTCCGGTGCGTTCCGGATCACGCGCCAAGTGCGTACCCGTCGGTGGCGACAGCTCCTCCGCCGCCACCACGTGCACGCACTCGATCAGCGCGCCCGCCACACCATGCGCCGCGGCCACCTTGAGGCACGCATCGGCGTCACCCAGACAATCGGTCAGCAGCACGATGCGCGCGTTCGTAGGTAACGAAGCCAAGTGCGGCGCCAGCGGCGCGTCGCCGCTGCACGCGACGCCATCGAGCACCCGCGCCAGCTCCTGCACCGTCCCTCGACGCGTACGCGGCGGAACTCGCGTCACACCGGTGCCATGCACCACCAGTATGCCAACCGGATCAGCCGACGCATGCGCCACGGCTGCGAGCCCTACAGCTACCGCTTTCGCCTGCGCGAACTTGCCACCCACGCCGTCACGCGTCGTCGCCGGAAACGCCATACTGGCACTCGCGTCCACCACGATCCACGTCGACAACAGCGCACGGTCATCACTGAGCCGCACGAACGCGCGATCACTGCGGGCCAGCAGCTTCCAATCGAGCGCGCGCGGATCGTCGCCCTGGCGATACAGCCGATACTCCGTGAACTCGCCGGCCGTGCCTTTCTGCGTGGAACGGTGTGTACCCGCCGGAGCAGCGCCGACCGCACGGCGTGCAGGCCATCGCACACCGCGCAGGGCATCGAGCATCGGTCCGTACACCGACATCAGGCGGTCGTCCGCGCCGAGTGCGTAGTCGTCGTCAGGCGGACGTCGCGCTCGACGGCACCGGCACGTGAGCGAGCAGCGCCGCAATGATCGGCTCCGACGACACACCATCCGCTTCGGCCGCAAAATTGGGCAGAATACGATGCCGCAACACCGGCATCGCGACACGCTGAATGTCAGCCGGTGACACCGCCGCTCGACCAGCCAGCAACGCCGACGCCTTGGCACCCAGAATCAGAGCCTGCCCCGCACGCGGACCGGCCCCCCAGCGCACATACTGTTGCACGATTTTCGGTCCCGTCCCTTCCTGCGGACGCGTGGCGCGCACGACACGCGCCGCGTACTGCAGCAACAAGTCACTGCACGGCAATGCGCGGACCGCCTGCTGCAGCGCCAGCGCGTCTTCGGCTGTGAACACCGCCTCGATAGGCGCGCCCTTCGCACCCGTGGTCGCACGCAGAATGGCCACTTCGTCGACTTCCGTGGGATAGCCCACGCGAATGTCGAAGAGAAAGCGATCGAGCTGCGCTTCCGGCAGCGGATACGTCCCTTCCTGCTCGATGGGGTTCTGCGTGGCGAGCACGAAAAACGGTTCGGGCAGGCGCATCGTCTGTCCGGCCGCCGTCACACTGTGCTCCTGCATGGCCTCGAGCAACGCCGCCTGTGTCCGTGGCGGCGCGCGATTGATTTCGTCAGCCAACACGATGTTCGCGAACACCGGCCCGCGTACGAAGCGGAACGCGCGCTGCCCTCCGCCAGTCTCCTCGAGAATTTCCGTGCCCGTGATGTCACTCGGCACGAGATCAGGGGTGAACTGAATGCGGCGGAACTCGAGCTGCATTGCGTCGGCCAACGACTTGATCATGAGCGTCTTGGCCAACCCCGGCACACCCACCAGCAACGCATGACCGCCGGCCACCAGCGCCATCAGAATCTCATCGACAACGGCATCCTGCCCGACCACGCGTTTGCCGATCTCCGCGCGCAATCGTTGCACCGCCGCAATGAGCGAGGGAACGCTGCGCTCGTTGCCGACAGCATGCGGCGTACCGGTGGTCACGATGCTCACTTGAGCGGACGGCGACGACGCGACGTGAGGAACAACGTGGATGCATCCTTTGCGCCAGCGGCCTGCAGTGTCACGCGCTCATCGTGCACCTCGGCGCCGTGCAACTTCACCATATACGCGTCCGGCGCCGAAATATCGGGGAGCAGGTTCGCCATCCCCACGCGCTTCACCTCGGCAATCGTGCTGTCGGGCGTGCATTCGACGCGCACCGCGTCCCACGCTTCCGCGGCCTGCACGCGCACAACCCACGGCGATACCGCACTTGCCGGCGCCACACGCAACACTTCGGGACGCACGCGCAACGAATTCACAAAATGGCCGCCGCTCCGGGCGCCGCTCTCAGGCTGGGTCATGTTGCTCACTTACGCCGTTGGCGTGGCCGAGGTGTCACCAGTGTCGCTGCCGGCAGCCAGCGCGGGAGGCTCCACGTACGGAGGCGCCGGTGGCAGGGACTCCAGGAAGCGGGCGATCTGCTGATCGAACAAATAACTCGAGCCGCTCACCGACGTCCCGGCGGGCGTCTCCCGTGCACCGATGACGAGCTCCTCGCCCCCCTGACCACGAAGCACGACGTGTGTCGGCCCTTGTTTCTCGACGAACGCCGTATACACCCCACTGCGACGCGCAAAAAAATGTGTCGCAGCCGTAAGCACATCGGCCACGGAGAGCGAGGTGAGCACATCCTGCAATTGCCGACCGGACTGCTGATGCGAAGCCTGCATGGAGTGAAAATTCCTGTACGAAGTTGATGCGCCTGATCAGGCCGCCGCCGGCATGAATGCGGGGCTACGCCTGTTCGGCATCGACGGGGAAAACGAGCAGCATTTCGCGGGTTGCCGCAGCGGTGTCCGCCACCTCAATCCGCAGTTCGCCGCCCAACCGACTTGCGAGGGCCCGCGCCAGCGGCAGATCGACGGCCGTCACCGTCTGTCGAGCCTCGGCAAACGGGTCGTGTGCCTCCCAGCGGAGCGCGTCGCTGCATACCCGAAGTATACGCGGCGGATCGCTAGGGAGTTGGCCGAAGATCGCCCGCCCCTCCCAATCCACCTGCAGCGCCAGAAAGCCACGGCCAATACGGACGCCGGCATGTACCCGTCCCCCCTCGGTAGCGGCGCCAGCCACCGCCAACCCCAGGACCAGCTCAACGGTCCGCCGCAGCCAGCGTGGATCGGCTCGCATGGTGGGGAGCAGGACCGTCGGTTCGTCCACCTGCACCGGTACCATCGGGGCCCGGCCGCGCCACTGTGACACCGCCTCCTGCAGCACGTCGCGCGGGTCCACGTCGGTGGGCTCGAGCAGAAACGCCGGCTGTGTGGCCGCCACGTACTCCCGCGCCGCAATCGCCAGCGCGTGCACCGCATGGAGACGCTGCTCCGCGTTCCGTTCGTCGGCCGTATCGGTGAGCGACAGCAACGCGTCCACCACGAGCGTCTCGGAGGCGTCACGTGCCCGTTGCGCCGCCGCCCACGACTGGGCCTGCTGCTCCAGCTCCGCGTTCGCCTCGGCCAACGCGGCATTCGCCCTTCGAAGTGCTTCCGTACGTCGCGACTTGTCGGTCGCAGCCGCCAGCTGATCGGCAACGAGACGAACCAGCGCCCGCTGCTCGTCGGTGACCGTCGTCGCGTCGGCAAAGTAGAACGCCAGTGCGCCAATGGGGCCGTCGGCGGTTTCCAATGGCGCGGCCATGATGGAGCGAAAACCCAGCTCGCGGGCCACGTCATGCCACCCCACCAGCGACGGCTCCTCGAACAGATCCACTACTTCCACCAACCGCCGTTCGGCGACGGCGACGCCGCTCGGCCCGTCTCCCACGCGCACCCGGAGTGCACCAATCCACGAACGATACGGCGCCGGCCACTCGTGCTGCGCCACGGGACGCAGCAGTTCGCCATCGGCACCGAGTTGCATGACGAGCGAGAACGACGCGCCGAGAAGGGGCGTGATGCGGTCGAGGGCAAACTGTTGCACATCGCCCGGATGCTCCGCAAGCAGAAAGGCGTGAGCAATCTCGCGGATAGCGAGCAATTCGCGCGCGTCGCTCATGTACGCCACTTAAAAGCTGGAGCGCGGACGCTTCGGCGACAGCGGACGCACTTCGAGCCGATGCACGAGCATGTGCGGAGGCGCGGTGACCGCAAACGCCACGGCGTCGGCGATATTCGCCGGCTCGAGCATCCACGCGGTATTCGTCCCCTCGGGGAACAGCTCCGTCGCCACCGAACCGGGCGTGATCACGGATACGCCCACGCCCGCGTCGCGCACCTCGAGCATCAGTGACTCGGCGAAGCCCATCACGAAATGCTTGGTGCCCGTGTAACAGGTGCCACCCACGAAGGTGTTGCGTCCGGCCGTGCTGCCGATGATGCACACATGCCCATGGCCGCGTTGCACCATGCCCGGCAAGAGCGCCCGCGTGACGTGATACAATGCGTTCACATTGACATCGACCTGCCGGTTCCACTCTTCGGCGGTCATTTCGAGAAAGGGCTTCATGACCGCTACGCCGGCGTTGTTGACGAGCACATCCACGTGAAGCCCGGTGAGCGCGGTTGCCGTGGCCAGGCCGTCGCGGACATCGAGCGCCAGCGTCTGTACGCGCGCACCGGACGCTTCGCAGTCGCGCGCCACACTCGCCAAGTGGTCGGCGTCGCGCGCGACCAGAACGAGGTCATGCGCAGCCGCAAGGCGCAGCGCAATGGCGCGGCCGATGCCGCGCGAGGCGCCGGTAATGAGCGCAACAGGTCGTGTCGGAGAGTTCGTCATTCACGAAAGGTAGGCTCTGAACATGTCAGTGGGCAGCGCCCGGCGCCCTCGGGAATTACGCATTCGTGACACTCCGGAGAGTAGCACGACGTACGGGCCGTCAGAGTATTGTTCGGCTGTCACCATTCCCCCTCCCCAGCTAGAGATGACCCTGACCCCTTTTGCTCTCCGTAGCCGGACATCGCTGTCGATCGCGCTGCTGTCGACGCTGGTGGCCTGCGACAGCGCCCCAAAGGCCGCCGCCGATAGTACGGCCGCGACCGCCGGCAACGCCGACACGCTCCGCGCCGACGTCGTCACCCAAGCCGTCCTCAACGACTCCGACGACCCGGCCATCTGGATCAACCGCGCGGCGCCGGAAAGCTCATTTGTCCTCGGTACCGACAAGGGCGATTCCACCGGCGGCGTCTACGTGTTCCGCCTCGACGGCACCATCGACACGACCCGCACGCGGCGCCCGCTCATGCGCATGAACAACGTCGACATCGTCGACGGCTTCATCTTGGGCAAGGACACCGTCTCGATTGCGGTCGCCACCGAACGTGGTCGGCAGGCCATTCGCGTCTTCCGTCTCCCCGAGATGACGCCCATCGACAATGGCGGCATCACGGTCTTCGACGGC
>JAIXTI010000124.1 GCA_027484025.1 bacterium | reverse complement strand
GGCGCGGCGCCAGTTGCCGGTGGCGGTGGCTGCGAGGCCGAGATTCCACAGCGCGAAGCCATGCTTCGGCTCGCGGACCAGTGCTGCCTCGCATGCGGTGAGCATTGCGGCATATTGGCCGCGATCACGCAGGTTCAGGGCAGCGGCGACCATTGGTTCGGCCCACTCCGGATCCCGCAGCGCGGCCTCGGTGTAAAGCGAGCAGGCAAGGACATCCGCCCCGCGGCTCTCATGGCGCTGGGCCCTGATGTAGGCTCGCAAGGCCCGGGTACGGGCACTGACAGGTAGCAGCGGTCGCATAGCCTTGAGACGTTAGCACGGGGGTGCTGAAGCAGTGGCCCGACGCGGCGCTCAGTCCTTGCGTTCGCCGCCCTTCTGCTGGCGCAGGAAGTCCTGCAGCTCCGGCACGACCGGCACGGCACGGGCCGGCGTCAGGCTGTCCCGCTCGTCGCGAGCCTCGATCTGCTCCGAGCGCAGGAAGTTGTAGCGCTCGCTGGACACCATGTCCTCGGCCAGGGTGTCACGCATGATCTGCGGCTTCAGAAACACCAGCAGCGTCCGCTTCTGTCGCGTCGTGCCGCGGGTCTTGAACAGATTGCCGAGCACCGGAATCGACCCCAGTCCCGGCACCTTCTGGATGGTTTCCTGCAGCTGTTCGCTGGTCAGGCCACCGAGGACCAGCATGCCGCCATCGCGGACCATGACCTTGGTCGAGAGCTTGCGGGTGTTGGTGATCAGGTCCACCGCGCGGGTGCCGGTGCTGGGCGCCAGACTGGAGGATTCCAGATTCAGATCCAGGACGACCATGTCGCCTTCGTTGATGTGCGGCGTGACTTCGAGCTTGAGGCCGACTTCCTTGCGCTCGATGGTCTGGAAGGGGTTGACGATGCCGCTCTGGGTGCCGCCGCCCGGTGCTGCGGACTGGCCACCGGTCGAGGCGGAGGTCGCGAAGGAGCCGGTCAGGAACGGGACTTCCTGGCCTACCGACAGCACCGCCTTCTCGTGGTCCAGCGTCATCGTCGAGGGCTGCGAGAGGATGTTGCTGCGACCGTCGGCCTGCAGTGCGCGGGCCAGCGCGCCGATCCGGTAGATGGTCAGCGGTGAACCATCCGGGCCGGTGATCGTATCGGTGCCGGACAGCCAACCCAGTGACAGGCCGTTGCCGCTGGCAATGGCGCGCGGGTCGAGCACAGCGCCGACGATGCTGCCGCCGGACTGCCCGGCGAAATTGGTGCCGCCGACCAGTCCGTTGCCGGCCAGACCCTGCTCGCCGGTCAGCCACTGGATCCCGAGTTCGCGGGCGGTGTCGTCCGATACCTCGGCGACCAGGGCTTCGATGTAGACCTGTGCGCGGCGGACGTCCAGTTGGCGCACCACTTCTTCGAGGATGCGGACTGTGCCGGGCGCGGCCGAGATCACCAGCGAGTTGGTTTCCTGATGCGCCTGGATCACCGTTTCGCGTTCTCCACCCGGCACCACCGCAGCCGCGGCTGCGGCGGCCGGATCGCCGGGGTTGCCGCCGTCCATGACGGTACGGCCGCGCAGCACGCCTTCGAGGATCGGCACCAGATCGCTGGCCTTGGCGTAGCGCAGGAACACCACCTTCATCTCGTCCGAGCCGGGCAGCGGGGTGTCGAGATTGGCAATCAGGGCGCGAATCTTCAGCCGCTTGGCGCGCTCGCCGGAGATCAGCACCGCATTGGTGCGCTCATCGGCCACCACGCGGACGCCTTCGGTCGGCGAATGCAGCTGCGAGAGGGTCCGGACGATTTCGCTGGCACGCGCGTGACTCAGCGTCACCATGTCGACATCGGTCTGGCTGGCAACGTCCAGCCGGCGGACGATCTCCAGCACGCGATCGACATTTTCGCGGCGGTCGGAGATGACCAGACTCGCCGAGGCGGGATGCGCCTGCAGCCGAGCGCTGCCGGGCAACATCGGCGTCAGCACGGTGGCCAGTTCCGCCGGGTTCAAGTGCTTGAGCTGGACGATCCGGGTCACGTATTCCGCGGCGGCGGGGGAGCCATTCAAGGGCGCCGCGCCATCGGAAGCCGCTGCCGAGTCGGGGATGATCCGGGTTGCCTGGCCGCTGCTGACGGCGGTGTAGCCGTTGACCCGCAGGATCTCCAGGAACAGCCCGTACAACTCTTCGCGGTTCATTGCCTTCTGCGAGAGCACGGTGACCTTGCCCTGCACCCGCGGATCGACAATGAAGGTGCGGCCGGTGATCTCGGCGACCGTCGCGATCAGGACGTTGATGTCCGCGTCCTTCAGGTTCAGCGTGTGCGGGGTGCCTTCGGCCGCTGCGGCGCGCAGCGGCGGGCTTTGCGCAGCGCACAGCGCCAGCAGCGCCGCGCCGATCAGGGTGAGCAGGCGCGATGCCGGGGCAACCGCCCGCGGTGGTGCGGACACGGTGTCATGCAGTGAGCCGGAGGCTCTGGAAATCGGGCTTCGAGAGACAACCATCGGGCTTCTTCTTCTTGTGGGTCCGGGCGCCTCGTGACTATCGCACGAGCCGGTGGCTGCTGCCGAGATGCCGGGAACGGCAGCCCTCAGCGCAGCCGCAGGGGTGCAAGGGTCTGTTCGCGTCCCTCGCGGCGGACGGTCACCGTGATGCTGTCGGCGTTGCGGATCACGCCGGCGATCTGCACGCTCTGGCCCGAGGCATCCACGATCTGGTTGCCCCGCGTGCTGAGCCAGCCGCCGCCCTCGCCGGCGTTTCCTTCCTGGATCGAGGCGTCCTGGATGGTG
>JAIXTI010000196.1 GCA_027484025.1 bacterium | reverse complement strand
CTCATGTCACGCGCCATCCCGTGGTGCTCGCCATTACCGGCGCATCGGGCGCGCCGTATGCGGTGCGTCTGCTGCAACTGCTGGTGGAACTGCAGGTGCCGACGTGGCTCATCGTGTCGGGACATGGGTGGCGCCTGCTGAGCACCGAGAGTGATATCGCCGACCTGACGGCGTTACGCGCGCATGTCGGGGCGTCCGCTTTCGACGCGTGCGTCAGAGTCTTCGACGACAACGACCGCGGCGCGGCTCCGGCCAGTGGCTCGGCGCGCACGAGCGGCATGGTCGTGTGCCCGTGCAGCATGGGAACGGTAAGCGCCATTGCGCACGGCACCTCGCGCTCGCTGGTGGAGCGTGCCGCCGACGTGGCGCTCAAGGAACGGCGCAAGCTCATTCTCGTGCCACGTGAAACGCCGTTCTCGCTCGTGCATCTCGAGAACCTCACGGCCGTGACGCGGGCGGGCGCAACGGTCATTCCGGCGGCGCCGGGCTTCTATCACCAGCCACAGAGCATTGCCGACCTGGTGGACTTCATGGTGGCGCGTGTGCTCGACCATCTCGACATCGAGCATCGCATCGGGAAGCGCTGGGGCGAGGCTGAATAGGCAGTGACGCTCGACCCGGTCCTTCTCGCAAAGCAGGTCGAGCGTGAGCAGCGCAAGGAGCGCGTCCGTATCGGGCTGTTGTACGGGTACTACTGGGTCGCGTGCACGCTAGTGAGCTTCGTGTTCGCCTCCTTGTATCGGGTTCCGTTGCCCATGCGCTACCTCGTGGCCTGCGGTGGTGGGGTGATCGGCAGCACCGTCATCATGATCGGCGTTCGCGTGGTGCAGGGAATGGCGACACGCGGGGCATTGGCGGTGCTCGAGCCCGGCGGCCGCGGTCGGGAGAAGGCGGTTTATTCACATGCCGAAGCGCTCGCAGTCACGGGTAACCTCGAGGCTGCTGGCAAGGCGTTCGAGCAGGCGCGGGTCGAACACGGTGAGCGGGCATCGCTATTGCGCGCCGAGGCCGATGTCTATCTGCGCGCCGACGGCGACCCGGCACGGGCCCGTGAATTGCTCATGCGCCTGCGACGATCGAGCGACGCGAGTCGCGCTGACGAGCTCTATGCCACACATCGGCTCGTCGATCTGTATCTTGGTCCTTTGCGCGACGAAGCGCGGGCCATGGCGGAGTTACGGCGCCTGGCTGAGCGGTTTCCCGGCACGCCTGACGCGCGTGGCGCCCTCGAGGCGCTCGCGCGCCACCGCGCCTCCATGAAGGACGAATCCGAACCACGATGAAATCACAGGCGACAGTTATCGGACTCATTTCCGATACGCACGGTCTCGTGCGCCCCGAAGTGTTCGAGGCGCTGCAGGGCGTGTCGCAGATTCTCCACGCCGGCGATGTGGGGCCGGCGGAGGTGCTGGCCGAGCTCAGCGCGATTGCTCCGGTTCGCGCGGTCTACGGCAACACCGACGCACCCGGGCGCGCGGATCTTCTCGAGCGCATCGAAGATGTGATCGATGGGGTTCGCATTGTGGTCACGCACGGACACGAACTGGGGAGCCCGACGCCGCCGAAGCTTGTGGGCGCCTATCCCAAGGCCGACGTCATCGTGTATGGGCATACCCATCAGCAGCTCATTACGAAGGCAGCGCGTCGCATCGTGATCAACCCGGGTGCTGCCGGGCCGCGTCGATTCAAATTGCAGCCCTGTGTGGCGCGACTGTACATCTGGCAGGGGAAGGCCGATGTCGAACTCGTCCCGTTGGGGATCGAAGCCGAGTAGCGCGCGCTACGGTTGCTGCAACGTGCGCACGTGGGCGGCGAGCTGCTCCAGCGCCCCCACTACGGTGTCGGCGACGAGCGCGCCGTCACCGTTGCGCCCGCGGAACCACGATTCCACGAGCAGCAACTCGTCCAGCTGATCGACCATCGCGCCCGTCGGCGGTTGTACTGGACGCGCCTCGATGGCCTGCATGGCATTCACCGCATCAGGGTCACTGCAGCGCGCTTCGGCCATCACACGCCCGTGACGCACGAGATAGAGCCGGTCGTCGGCATCGCGGCCGGGCACGGCATACACGAAGCTGGGGCGCGTGAGCGCCTGACGGACACGCCCCAGTTGCCCTTCGAGCTCCTGCAGCGCCGTCAGGCGGTCGCGTAGCCACCCGGCGCGTTCGTACGAGAGGGCCGCGCTCGCCACCGCCATTTCGCGTACCAGCTGCTGCTGCGGCGTATCGTCGCGCCCTTCGAGCACCGCTTTGGCGCGCGCGAGTTGCGCGCGGTACTCGTATTCGCTGGGCGCACCCACGCAGGGACCGAGGCAACGGCGCGTTTCGAAGCGATGACAACCGGGGGTGCGTTGCATGGCCGGGTGCATGTCATCGAAGAGCCCGGCCACGTCGCGCATGTGCATCGGCACGCGGTCGGTGCAGTCGCGGAGGCCGAGGGCATCGTTGAGCACGCGCAGCGCGTCCTGCAACGGCCGGCGCGATGCGAACGGCCCCACCATTTGCGCGATGTCGCGCGAGCGCGCGGCGGCGCTGGCGCGCTGAATGCGCAATCGCGGAGCGGGTCCTTTGGCGATGGTGATGACCCACCATTTGTCGAGCGGGCGCGCCGATCGCACGTTGTAGCGAGGCAGATGCGCGCGAATGAGGCGGACTTCGCGCAGCAGTGCGGCAAACTCGCTGGGATGTGCTTCCCACTCGATGCGCGTGGTTTCGCGCAGCAGGCGCGCGTGACGATGCTCGGGCCACGGCAACCGGAAGTAGGAGAGCAGCCGTGTTCGCACCTGCGTGCTTTTGCCCACGTACAACACTTCACCGTGCGCGCCGCGCATGAGGTACACGCCGGGCTCGTTGCGGGCACTCTCGCGCACCTGCGCCTTGAGCCGCGCCACGTCGGCGTCGGGTGAGGTAACGGCGAGATCGAGCTGCGTGGCGAGGGCCGGCTTGCGCTTGCCGCGCACTGTCGGGAGTGCCGATTGGAGCCCCCCGTAGAGCTCAGTACTGACACCCCGCGCAGAAGACCGTGCTGCGTCCGTCCACGGCATGGGTGCCGACCAGGCGCCGGCCGCATCGGAGGCAGGGCTCACCGGCGCGGCCGTAGGCGGCCAGCTGCTCGACGAAGGAGCCGCGCTCACCGCGCGCATCCCGATAATCGCGGAAGCTGGTACCGCGCGCCGCGATGCTGGCCGTGAGCACCGCCTGCAGTTCGCGGCGGAGCAATGACAACTCCTGAGCGTCCAGCGTCCACGCTTCGCGTGATGGATCGATTCCCGCGCGCCACAGAGCCTCGTTCGCGTAAATGTTGCCAACGCCAGCGAGTCGCTTCTGGTCCATCAGGGCAATCTTGATGGCCTGTCGTGACTCCCGAACACAACCCGAAAATGCAGCATCGTCGAGGGTTGGGTCAAGGGGTTCGGCACCAAGCGCGTCGGAGTATTCCGCAAATCGCGCCGGCGCCATGAGGGCGACGGTGCCCAACCGCCGCACATCGCGGTAGTGCAGGGCGCGTCCGTCACGCAGCGACAGGGTGACGCACACATAGGCGCGCTCCGCGTCGTCCAGCGAGCCATCGTCGACCACCATGCCACCCGTAAAGCGCGGCTGCACCACTACCCGCCACGCCGGCTCGAGCGACGCCAGCTCGGGGCGTGCGTCGATGTCGAGCACGATGAGCTTGGCGCGTCGCCATACTCGGCGGATGGGAGCCCCAACGAGTGCGATAGAGAATCCGTCTGCGGAGGCTTCGCGCAGCACGTCGGGGCGGGGCACCTGCACGCCCGCGACAACCGCGCCCACCACCATCTCGTGCAGGTCGCGGGCGATGGTTTCCGTTTCGGGAAGTTCAGGCATAGTGGCGGCGTGTCGAGGGCGCGTCATCCGCGCCGTGCCACATGCTTACGCGATTCTGGCGGCTTCGCGCCAGCCGATGTCACGACGATAGATCGCCCCTTCGAACTCGACGCGACCAGCGGCTTCGCGCGAGGCCCGCTGCGCCGAGGCAAAGTCGTCGGCGAGCGCGGTCACGGCGAACACGCGACCACCACTCGTCAGCAGCTCACTACCGCTACGCTTCGTGCCGGCGTGAAATACGCGGATGTCGTCGCTGAAGCTGGGGAGGTGCACCGGATAGCCCGTGACAGGCGCATCGGGATATCCGCCGCTTGCCACCACCGTGGTCACACTCGCCCCGCGGCGCCACGTGAACGGCGACATGCTACCAATGCGCGCACCACGTGCGACCGCCAGCATGGGATCGAGCAGACTGCTCGTGAGCATCGGCAGAATGGCCTGCGTTTCCGGATCGCCAAAGCGGCAGTTGAACTCCACCACCTTGGGGCCGTCGGGCGTGAGCATCAGCCCCGCGTATAGCAGGCCGGTGAACGGCGTGCCACGCTTTCGCAGTGCATGCAACGTCGGGAGAAACACTCGCTCCGTCACTTCGTCGACGAGCGCCGGCGTGCTGAAAGACACCGGCGTATAGGCACCCATACCACCGGTGTTCGGCCCCTCGTCGCCGTCCAGCAAGCGCTTGTGGTCCTGCGCGCCGATCATGGGAAGAACATCGTAGCCGTCAGCGATCGCGAACAGCGACAGTTCTTCGCCGGTCATGAACGACTCCACCAGACACTCGGCGCCTGCTTCGCCGAACACGCGATCATCGAGAATGCGGTCGATGGCGTCGAACGCCTCCTTCTCGGTGTGACAGACGATGACGCCCTTGCCCGCCGCGAGCCCGCTGGCCTTGATCACCACCGGCGCTCCGAATCGCGCGCGCACGGCGTCCTTGGCGTCACGCGCCACGCGATGCGTTTCCGCATGCGCTGTGGGAATGCCCGCTGCCATCATGAGCGCCTTGGTGTCGGCCTTGCTTGTCTCCACGGTCGCCGCGCCCATGGTGGGGCCGAATGCCGGAATGCCTCGCTGCTGCAGATAGTCCACGACACCCGCTGCGAGCGGTGCTTCCGGACCGACGACCACCAGTCCCACCTGCTCCTGCCCGGCCAGCGCTGCCACCTGCTGCGGATCGTTGATGTCGATCGCGACGGTGCGCGCGAGCTCCGCGATGCCCGGATTGCCGGGCGCCGCGATCAGCTCGACGGCGGTGTTCTCACGCGAGAGCGCATCTGCGAGGGCATGTTCACGGCCGCCCGAGCCAAGGAGGAGGATCTTCATGCGGGGAAATCTAGCGGAGTGCTCGTGCCTGACCGGAGGAGCCGAGCAGCCGATGGGCAGCGAAGGCAACTCGACCGCTCCAAAAACAAAGAAGGCACGGTGCCTTGCAAGCGCACCGTGCCCTCCTCACCTCCGCCGCTCGACGGCTCCTTCGATCAGGCCCTACGGACCTGCCGGGTTTTCCGGTGCCGGCGGCTCAGGAGAAGGCGGCGGCGCCGCCGGTCCGGTATCGCCCATGCTGGCCGCCGCCTTGAATGCATCGCGGAACGCGTCGGCCGCGCGATTGATCACGCCACCGACGGCATCGGCCGCTTCCTTTGCGCGCTCCTTGTAATACTCCGACGCGTCGTGCAGGTCGTCGCGGAACGGCCGCTCGGCCTCACTGCCGCGACGGATATAGTCGCCGCCAAGGATGGCGCCGTAGGCACCGGACTGCTGCCAGCGATTGAGTTCGCCGGCGCGCACCGTGTGGAAGGGATGTTCGCGCAGCGCAGTGTTGAGTGCCTTGAGCACGCTGTCCCACGCGCTGCCACCCATCTCGTAATCTTCGGCTTGCGCGAGATAGGCGTCGAGGTCGATCGCATCGCCGTCGGCCTTGCCACCCGCAAGCTTGAGAAACGTCATGAGGCTCGCGCGCGGGTCCTGGGTGCCGAGCATGCCGGCGCGATCAGCGCTGAGCTCGGACTTGCGGTACCACTCGAGCAAGGCGAGCTGAAAGGGGAGCAAGGCAATGCTCGCCAACAGCGGCAGCGCGCTCATGCCGAAGAAGAGCACGATGAGCGCAATGGTGCGGTACGTCGTACGCCCGGTCATGATGTGGCCAAGCTGCTGCGCGAGCACGAAGCGCTGTTCGTCGGGGGAGAGCAGTTCGAGCGTGCCCGAGCTGATCACGATGAACGGTTGGTCGAAGCCGACCGCGCCCGCGTTGGCGATAGGCGTTTGCGCCACGTACAGCTGCGGCGCTGGCTGGCCGGCGGCTGGCCAATCGAGCGCGTGCAGCACTTCCTGGTAGCGCGCATGCAGCGCGGGGCGCTGCGTGGGCCCCACCAGCACGGCGTCGCCGAGGAACAGGTTCCGCACTCCCCGCTCGCCAAAGGCGCCGGCGATCTTGCGGACGACCTCGTCGAAGCCGGGGAGCGCGCGAAGCGCCCGGAGGGCAGCCCGGTCGGCCGGGTGCTCCCACGAAACGGAGCTGATTTGCGTGAGTTGGATGGCCATGGGACTCCGTACGGCAGCCAAGCCGGAAAGGTTGCAGAAACCGAGAACTCTGAACCCAAGCACAAAACCCGAAACTGATCAGTTTCGGGTTTTGGGATCCGGCTCTGGGTTAGCGGTCAACCGCGTGTCAAATCCCCACCAACGCCTGCTCCAGGTCTGCTACCAGGTCCTCGGCGTCTTCGATGCCGCAGCTCAGTCGGACCATCCCCTCGGTGAGGCCCATCGCGTCTTTGACCTCGGCGGGGACGGAGCCGTGCGTCATGGTGTATGGGTGGTTCGTGAGGCTTTCCACCCCGCCCAGCGACTCGGCAAGGCTGAAGACCTTTACCCGCTCGAGGAACTGGCGTGCGTTGTCCTTCGAGCCGAGTTCGAGGGTCATCATGCCGCCAAAGGCCGACATCTGCCGTTTGGCCAGTTCGTGGTGCGGATGGCTGGGGAGCCCCGGATAAATGACGCGCTCGTGGCCAAGCCGGCCGGCGAGGAAGTCGGCGACCTGTCGGCCGTTGAGGTCGTGCTGCTTCATGCGCAGCGGCAGCGTCTTGGTCCCGCGAAGGGCGAGCCAGGCGTCGAACGGCCCGGGGACGGCGCCGGCGGCATTCAAAATGAACTGCAGTCGGTCGGCGAGATCATCCTCAAGAACGACCGCGAGCCCGCCGATCATATCAGAGTGACCGTTGATGTACTTCGTGGTCGAGTGCCAGACGATGTCCGCTCCCAGTTCGAGCGGGCGCTGGTAGATCGGCGTGGCGAAGGTGTTGTCGACGATCAGCAGCGCCTGATGGCGCTTGGCGATTTCGCTCATGGCTCGCAAGTCGGTGAGCCGCATGAGTGGGTTGGTCGGCGTCTCCACCAGCAGGGCGCGCGTGGTCGGCGTCATCGCTTCGTCGACTCGCTGCGGGTCGCTGGTATCCACATACGTGAAGGACAGCCCCATATGCTTCAGAATTCGATCGAACAGCCGGAAGGTGCCGCCGTACACATTTTCGGCGCACACGATGTGGTCGCCGGCGCGGAACAGCTTCATGATCGAGTCGAGGCATCCCATGCCGCTGCCGAACGCGAAGCCGTGCGTGCCGCCCTCGAGGACGGCGACGTTGCGCTCGAGCGCCTGCCGCGTGGGGTTCTTGCCCCGAGCGTATTCGTACCCCTTGTTGACGCCGATGCTTTCCTGCACGTAGGTGGACGTGAGGTAGAGCGGCGTCATGATGGCGCCCGACACGGGGTCGGGGCGTTGGCCGGCGTGAATGGCACGGGTGGCAAAGCCGCCGGTGAGGTCTTCGTCGTAAATGCGAGTCATGGGCTCCGGATCGTCCGTGGGGAGATGCAGCGGGAAGCTAGCGTCGCGCCTGCACGCGGGCGAGTCGCGCTGCTGGCCGGACCGGCACGCCGCGCGCCGCGCGCGGCCGCGCCCTTCGATCCGCCGGTGGTGCAGTGGCCGGTGTTGCCACGCGATCCCAAGCCGGCCGCCTGACATGCGGTTGCTGCACGCGCTCGGCGGCGATCCCCGCCGCTGCCTCATCGTGGACGACGAACCCGCCATGCGGACCGTCCTGCGGCGCCTGATGGCGGCCGAAGGCTTTGCGTGTGCCGAAGCAAGCTCCGGTGCAGAAGCGGTCGCCATTCTCGAGCGTGAGTCGTTTCCGCTCGTGCTGTCGGATTTTCACATGCCCGAGCTGAACGGCGCTGAACTGCTGGCGATCATCCGGCAGCGGTGGCCCCGCACGGCGGTGCTGATGGTCACGGCCGTGTCCGATGTGAATCTGGCAGTTCGCTGTCTCGAAGGCGGTGCCCTCGATTATCTGACGAAGCCGTTCACGACCGAAGAAGTGCGCGCGCGCGTGCTGCAGGCGCTCGAGAAGCGACGACTGTTGCTCGACAACGAAGCCTATCGCACCACGCTCGAAGAACGCGTGGCGCAGCAATCACACAAGTACGAAGAGCTGTTCGTGGCGGCGCTGCAATCACTGGCCGACGCACTCGAAGTCAAGGACAGCTACACGTGGGGGCATTCCACGCGGGTCTCGCGCTACGCCATGGCGATCGCCCGTGAGCTGCGGCTCGATCCGGAGCTGCTCGACCAGTTGGAGTTCGGGAGCCGATTGCACGACATCGGCAAGATCGGGGTGCGTGAGTCGGTGCTCAACAAGAACGGTCCGCTTACGGAAGCGGAGTACGCGCACGTCATGGAGCATCCAGTCATCGGATGGCGACTGCTGGCGCCGCTCATGCGCGACATGCCGGTCGCGCTGGCGGTCGTGCGCTCGCACCACGAGCGATTCGATGGACAGGGCACCCCCGACGGACTGTCCGGGGCGGACATTCCGCTGGCGGCGCGCATTACTGCCGTGGCCGACTCGTTCGACGCGATGACCAGTGGTCGGCCCTATCGCGACGGCATGGCGGTGGAAGACGCCGTGGCCGAACTGAAACGGTGTGCAGGCACCCAGTTCGACCCGCAGTGCGTGCACGCCTTCGAGCAGGCATTGGCGAGCAGCGCGATCCCACGACCGGACTGGCGCGTACAGCGGAAGGTGACGCTGCAGATCGTGGCCTGACGCTGCGCGCCTCAGCGCGGCAGGTCATGCTCCGTCGCCAACATACTTCTGGTGTCGCCGGAGACACACACCACGCGCTTGAGTGCGGAGTGTACGAGCGGTGCTCCGCGGATGGCGAGCGCGAGATCACCGAGCGTTGAATCCGTCCCGACGAGCATGGTGACGTCGTCCTTCTCTATCAGTGTTCTGCACTGATAGGTGGTGAGTTGCTCGCGAAGATGCAGCAGACCGCCGGCGAGCAGCGGCGAGACTAATCCGTGAATGACCGCGGACGGCGTGACGAGCGGCGACATCGTCAGGGTACGATCCACCGGCGTGTAGGCGAACGTGGCCATCGCCGTTCGTGCGGCCGCCAGCACGTCGCGATGCGACAGCGATGTGGACGACGCGGGGAAGTGCAGGCACGGCTCGTTGGTGCCCTCCACGCCCGTATCGCCAATGAGGTCGAGTCCGTAGTGGCTGCCCAGGTCGACGGTCTGCTCACGGTCAGGCAGTACCACATATGCGGTGGCGGGGGCGTCGTCGAGGAGGATTCGCGTGATGGCTGTCGGGAGGCGCGAAGAGAGCGTCTTCGTGGTGAACACCGCCCCGATGCCATGGGTATGGCAGTGCGCGGCGAGCTCATCGCCAGAACTGGCGGGGTCGAGTATGACGGCCTCGCGCCCGTCGCTGGCGGCGAGGGCCAGCAGCCACGCCGGCCCATTGGGGAGCAGCATGCCCGACGAACGCCCCGCCAAGGTCCGCACCAGCGGCGCGGACCGCTGGAGGAGGGTCGTTCCCGCTGATACCAGCTGAGAGGCCGCCAAGGGACCAATACGGCCGCCGCCGGCGGCAATCGCGAAGGGGGTTAGGGCCAACGGATCCATGGCTTGAGCATAATGGGCCCGCGGCGTTCGTGCGCCCGCGGGCCACGGCCGTAACGCCACGGCCCGCGACTCGTCCTATCGATGAGCCCGCGGGTGCTTGCACAATGGGCACGCGGGTGAGCCCTGCCACATCGGGCGTTGGTTCCCGTGGTGTAACACGTCTAGCTTACCGGCAGCGTAGGACAGTCGTCGCGGCAGGGAACGTCCCCGCCTGGATCTCTCGAGGAGTCACATGGGTTTTGACGGGTTGATGGTGAGCGTGTCCGGCGTACGCGGACGCGTGGGTGAAGCGCTGACCCCAGAGGTCATTGCGACCTACGCGGCCGCCTTTGGCGCGTGGGCGTCCCGGAACGGCAACCGACGCGTCGTCGTGGGCCGTGACAGTCGCGTCTCCGGGCCCATGTTCACCCGCATCGTGCACGGCGCCCTCGAATCGGTCGGCTGCACCGTCATCGACATCGGCATGGCGCCGACGCCCACCATTCAGCTGGCGGTGGAACATCACCACGCCGCCGGTGGACTGGGCATCACGGCCAGTCACAACCCCATCGAGTGGAACGCGCTCAAGTTCATCGGCGCATCTGGTTTGTTCCTGTCGGCCGCCGAAGGCGCCGAGATGCGCGCATTGTTGGAGACCGGCATTCCGCGCGCGACGTGGGACGAACTCGGACACATCGAACGGGATGACGACGCGGTAGCGCGACACCTGGAGCAGCTGTTGGCGCTCCCCTGGCTCGACGTCGACGCCATTCGCGCTGCCCGCTTCCGTGTGGCGCTCGATTGCTGTCATGGCGCCGGCAGCGTGATCATGCCGCAACTGCTCACCGAGCTGGGCTGTGAGGTGTATGCCATCAACATGGAAGCCGATGGCAAGTTTCACCGCCCGCCCGAGCCCGTTGCCGAAAATCTTGGCGAACTCGCGGCACTCGTGAAAGCCACGCAGGCACACATTGGCTTTGCCACCGATCCTGACGTCGACCGTTTGGCGCTCGTCCTCGACGATGGCGTAGCGCCGGGAGAGGACTACACGCTGGCGTTCGCGGCACGCACCGTGCTCAAGCATCGTCCTGGGCCGGTGGTCACCAACCTGTCCACCAGCAAAGTGGTCTCCGATGTTGCGGCCGAATTCGGTGTGCCGTTTCAGTTCGCCAAGGTCGGCGAAGTCAACGTGGCCATTGCCATGCGCGATGCCGGTGCGACCATCGGCGGCGAAGGCAACGGCGGCGTGATTCTTCCCGAAATGCACTTGGGTCGCGATGCGCCCGTGGGTGCCGCCCTGATGCTGCAGCTGATGGTCGAGGAGGGACGTCCGTTGTCAGAGTTGGTGTCGTCCAAGCCGCGGTACGTCATCGTCAAGGACAAGCTCGATCGCCCCGATGCACCGCTCGATGCGGTGTATGAGGCGTTACGCGCGGCATTTCCAGATGCCGTTGCCGATACGCAGGACGGTTTGCGCCTCGATTGGTCCGACCGGTGGGTGCATCTGCGCCCGTCTGGTACCGAACCCATCGTCCGCGTGATTGCCGAGGCGCCGTCTGACGCAGACGCACGCCTGCTGATTGCCCAGGCTCGCGAGCCGCTCGCGGCCCTCGTCTGAGTCTGCGCGTTTTACCCTGACCTGAACTCTCATGTGTGGAATCGTAGGGTACGTTGGTAACCGTGTCGCCACGCCGATGCTGATCGAGGGGCTCAAGCGCCTCGAGTATCGCGGCTACGACTCGGCGGGTGTGGCCATCATGAACGGCAAGGGTGTCGAAACCCGTCGCGCTGCGGGCAAGATCTCGCGGCTCGAGTCCGCGATCGCCGCCAATCCGCCCATGGGTACCATGGGCATTGCCCACACGCGTTGGGCGACGCACGGGCCGCCAACCGAAGCGAATGCGCACCCGCATGTCAGCCAGAACGGCAAGATCGCGGTGGTGCACAACGGCATCATTGAGAACGCGACGGCACTCAAAGCCGGTCTCGAAGCGCGTGGCTTCGTGTTCAAATCGGACACCGATACCGAAGTGCTCGCGCACCTCATCGAGGCCGCCTACGCGGGGAACCTCGAAGCCGCGGTGATTGAGGCACTGAGTCAGGTGGACGGCACGTATGGCATGGCCGTCATTTCCAGCGACGAAAAAGACAAGATCGTCGCGGCCCGCAAAGGCAGCCCGCTGCTGATCGGCATTGGTGAAGGCGAGTACTACATCGCCTCCGATGCGTCGGCCATCCTCGCGCACACGCGCCACGTCGTGTACCTCGACGATGGGGACATCGCCGTGGTGACGCGCGATGGCTACAAGGTGCTCGACCTCGACGCGATCATCCACGAGAAGCCGGTGACGCGCATCGAATGGGACCTCGCGCAGATCGAACGCGGTGGGTACCCGCACTTCATGCTCAAGGAAATCTTCGAGCAGCCCACAACGGTGGAGAACACCATGCGTGGGCGCCTTATCCTCGAGGAAGGGTTCTCGAAGCTGGGCGGCTTGAATATCTCCAAGGAAGACCTGCTCAACGTCGACAACATCATCATCACGGCGTGCGGTACCAGCTGGCACTCCGCGCTCATCGGCGAGATGATGATCGAAGAGTTGTGCCGCATTCCGGTCGAAGTGGAGTACGCGTCGGAGTTCCGGTATCGCAATCCGATCGTCACGCCACGCACGTTGTGCATCGTCATTTCGCAGTCGGGTGAAACGGCCGACACGCTGGCCGCGATGCGCGAAGCCAAGCGTCGGGGCGCGCGCACGCTCGGTCTGGTCAATGTGGTCGGCTCGACCATTGCCCGCGAAGACGACGGCGGCATTTACCTGCACGCCGGTCCGGAAATCGGCGTGGCGTCGACCAAGGCCTTTACCAGCCAGGTCGTGGCACTGGCGCTGTTCACGCTCAAGCTGGCGCGTTTGCGCGACCTCAGTGTGGCACGTGGCCGCGAAATCGCGCAGGCACTCGCCAACCTGCCGGGCCAGATCCAGAGCATTCTCGATCGCGCCGAGGAAATCGAAGCGTTGGCCGAGGAATTCAAGCGCGCGTCGAATTTCCTGTATCTCGGTCGCGGATACAATTTTCCGGCCGCACTCGAAGGCGCGCTCAAGCTCAAGGAAATTTCGTACATCCACGCCGAGGGCTATCCAGCGGCCGAGATGAAGCACGGCCCCATCGCCCTCATCGACGAGATGATGCCGGTGGTGTGTATCGCGCCGCACGATTCGGTGTTCGACAAGATCACGTCGAACATTCAGGAGGTGAAGGCACGCAAGGGTAAGGTCATTGCCATCACCACGCGTGAGGAGCCGAGCCTGGCCGGCAAGATCGACTACGAGTTCCGCATTCCGGAGACCGTCGATCTGCTCACGCCCATTCTGGCGAGCGTACCGCTGCAGCTGCTGGCGTACTACATCGCGGTGAAGCGCGCCTGCAACGTCGACCAGCCGCGCAACCTCGCGAAGTCGGTGACAGTGGAGTAGTGGCCGGCTTCGGTCGATAACCGACTGAACGCGCCGTCCGACAAAGAAAGGGGGAAGGCTGAAAGGGTGCGAACCCTTTGGCCTTCCCCCTTTGCTGTGCGACGATCAAAACGTGTTCACCGAACGGGCGGCGTCAGTTGCTGATGCCCAGCAATCGCGCTGCCTGCGCCAGTTCGAGACGAATCACGTCCAGATCGGCTTTGTCGCCGGGTGGTGAAATCTGAAACGCGAAATCTGCGGCAACCGTCGCTTGTGAGAGGGCCAGTAGCGTCCCCTCGCTTGGGGTACCGACCACGGTCTGCAAGGCAGTCTGCAGAGCCGCCAAGCTGGTGGAGAGATTCGTCAGCGACGACGTCTGCTCTGGGGTGCGTGGAGGGCTCGACTCGGATGTCGCAGGCAGGAACTGCGTCTGCGCCGATCCAAGCCCGCTGGTGACCGTCTCAACCAGCGGCGGCGGCTCGAGCGGTGCGCCAAGCTTGAACTGTAGCGGAAGCGACGCCGCGGCCATGAGTGTCACCGTCTGCCCGGGCACGGAGAGCGCCCACCGCCCGCGCATGGCGTCGACGAGAATGGGCAGCCCCACGACGGAACCATTCAGCGTCACGGCAATACGGAAGCGCGTCCGCGTAAGCGGCATCGTGGTCGCGTTGAGATTCCATGCGGCCGAGAAGCTCGCCGACGAGGCCGTGAGTCCTGCCCCAACCGAAAACTGTGCGGTCGGTGTGCCGACGCAGGCATTGTTGCTCCATCGGCAAATGATCACGACCGGACGTAGTGCGGCGTCCTGGGGAGCGGCGTCGGAGGTCTTCCCCAACGGCGCCAGCCACCCCATGGCTGTCGGGGTGGTGCTGAGTACGTTGAGCACCACCTCGCTGGTCGGCTCTTCACCCGTGGCACTCGGCGACGTCGGGTCGTCTCGGCAAGCGCCGACCATCGCGATGAGGAGTAGCCCTGCGGCGATTCGCAGGCGGTTCTGTGCCGTGCGGCTCATGCCGTCCTCCGGGTTCGTTGCTGCCGCCGGCGTGCACGTGTCCCGAGCAGCACGGTGCCCAGGCCAAGCAGCGCCGCGCTCGCGGGTTCCGGCACCGAGGTGGCCGGCACAGTGCCACACGGATCGAGCTCTCCACAGCTGCCGTTCAGATCGAGTGTCGCGCTGCTCCCGTCGACGGCAAACGTGGTGGCTTCAAGTCCGAAGAGCTGAAAGCCGTCGAGGTCATTGCTCGAGAACAGGTACGGGATAGTCACGCTGAACGAGATCGCGTTGGGCCCGGTGGTGCCGATCTGACTCCACGCAGCCCCGCCGACATCAATCTGTCCGGTGAAGGGCACACTGCTCCCGATGCCCTTCGTGGCGAACGCTGCATCGACGTAGATCAGCTGCCAGAGATCTCCGACGTCGACGAAAGTCCAAGGAGATGCGTCGATGGCGGTCGTGCTGGTCGGTGTGACGAGTTGCTCGGTCACGTCCATGGGATCGAAGGGATCGCGCCCAGTGGCGAACACGAGACTCCACAGAATGGACGGTTGGCCTGCCTGCGTCAGATTGCCGAACACGCCGAGGTTGCGCACGTCGAACGTCAAGTCGGTGTTGACGCCACTCGTCGTGGCGTTGAGCGTCACTTGTGCGCACACGGTGACGTCACCGGCGGTGCACGCTTCACGCGTGACCGATTGCGCATCGGCACTGGCCGTGACGCCGGCGAGGAGCACCGCCGCCGTCCAGAGAGAACGCGAGGTGTGAAGGAATGAGCGATGCATCACTTGCCCGCTCCGACCTTCCCAGTTGACGTCGGCTCGTCGAGCGGATGCGCCTTCAGTCGACGGTCACCGTAGCCGCGGCGCTTGGCCACAAGGCGGTACGAAAAGTCGAGTGGCTGCACCGTGCTTCGGTCACCGCGTACGCGGACCTCGAATCCGTCGGCC
The DNA here is from genome assembly GCA_027484025.1 of bacterium. Classification (GTDB taxonomy): domain Bacteria; phylum Gemmatimonadota; class Gemmatimonadetes; order Gemmatimonadales; family Gemmatimonadaceae; genus Gemmatimonas. Next base: position 23,005 of record JAIXTI010000196.1, on the reverse strand, counting down.
GTCCGACGGCTCACGTAGATGGAGGCGTCGCCGTACGCCTGCAGAAACACGTGGTACGGGCGGTCGCTTTCGATCGTCTCGGCAAAGGTCCCGTCGAACGGAACCCACACAACGCTGTCGCTCAGCGTGGCCTGGCCGTAATCGGCGAACCACACTTCAGTGGCTTCTTCCGTGTACATCTCACGCGTACCCGTCGACGTGGGGACGACGGCGTTCTTGGTGCCGGTCGCGACGTAGTTCCCCTCGATGCGCAAGTTGCCGACAATGGTCGCACTGCCTACGGCGCGCAGAGCCGGCCCGCCGGCCCGGTTCTCGAACTGGGCTGTGGGCCAAACGCCGTTGGAGGTACCAAGAATGCCGATGTTATTGCCCGTGCCGATGTTGTCGAACCACACGCCGTTCTGGTTGGAGCTCTTCGCGTAGATGGCCGTCGCGCCGTTCTTGGCGTCGATATTCAGGGTAGCGAACGCCGATGAGCTGTTGCTCTCGAGGTACATGGCGCCACCTGCGCCTTGATTCCGGAACTCGCCCGTCGCAATGGGACTGGTGCTTATGCCGCGAAGGGCAAACCCATTCGTGGCATTGAGATTTCGTGCCATCATCGTGGCGTCACCGGCATTGCTTTCGGCGTACAATGCGCGGGCGGTCGAGCCGGTCCCGTCGTTGTACAGCGTGGCCGTATTCTGAGCGCTGCTGCGTGCCGTCAGCGCACTTCCGCCAGCCGTGCCATTGTTTCGGATCTCAACGGTCGCCGCATTCCCCTTGCTTTCTGCCCAGATGGCGCGGCCTACGCCCGTGCCGGTGTTTCCGATGTTTGCGGTTGCGAACGACGAGTTGGAAAACGCACCGAGGGCACTGCCGTCGGTGCCGGAATTGTTCGCGCCAATAGTGAACTTGGTCCCCTTGCTCTCCGCATACAGCGCTTCACCGGTGGTGTTGTCGTTGTAGAGGCAGGCGTTACACCCAGAGGTGTTGCTCCTCGCAAACAGCGCGTTGCCCGTGCCGGAGCTGATGAGGCTGGCGGTTGTGCCGCTCCCCTTTGCTTCGGCGTAAAGCGCCTGGCCGTTCCCGGTCGTGTTGTCATTGAAGAACATGCCGGTAGACCCACCGGTCACGTTGCTGCTGGCGCGCAGGGCGGCGCCATTGGCCGATCCGGTGTTGCGGAAGTCCACCGTGGTGAACGATCCCTTACTCTCCGCCGACAAGGCAATACCAGCGGTCGTGGCATTGTTGCGTGCGACTACCGTCGCCTGATTCGCCGAGTTACTCACGGCGTTGATCGCGCCAGCGGTACCGGTGCTCTGGAAGTCGGACGCCACGCTGTTGGCGCTCTGTTCGACTCGCAACACGGGATTGATGCCATCGCCCGTCGCCGAGTTCGCCATGCGTACGGTGTAGCCCGTTCCCACGCTGCGCTGGAATACGGCGACCGCCGTTGTCCCCACGGACGACGCAATGATCGCTTGACCGGTTCCGCTGTTGGCGACGTTTAGAATGGTTCCTGCGTTGTTGCCAAAGAGGCCGAGTGGCACCGGCACCGCCGTGAGCCCCGTCGGCCCCATTGGTACAAGCCCGAGGGTCCATTCAATGGCGCGGTGCGTTGCCTGCTGGCAGCCGGTCGGCGCGCCGGTCGTATCGCGGCGGTAAATGACGCCGCTGCCTTCCACCCAGCAGGCCTTCATGGTGCTTGTGGGGGCGGTGCTCTGGGCACCGGCGGACGGCGCAGCCATGGCCGAAAGCACCACCGCGGCACCTCCGAGAACGACAAAACGCCAATCAGAACGTGCGGTCATGCTTCTGCTCCTTACAATCGCATGGAAAACAGCCCGTAGGCAGGGAACGGGCAGACGATAGGAGTGGCCGGCAGATGGCGCATGGGATAAACGACCTATTCCCGTGGCGTGACGGATGAGCGGCACGGGGGCCTCGGATGGCCGCGTCGGGCCCGCTTCCGCCCCCCGCTATTTTCCGAAATGTCCGAGAGCACGCCAGAACTTCTTGCCGCCGAAGGCGCCCCCGCCGGCGCGCCCGTCGACCACTCCCGCCTCGAACGGGAGATCAAGCGCCGGCGCACGTTTGCCATCATTTCGCACCCCGACGCCGGCAAGACGACGCTCACCGAAAAGCTGCTGCTGTACGGTGGCGCCATTCACTTGGCCGGCTCCGTCAAGGCGCGTCGTGCCACCCGCCACGCGACCTCCGACTGGATGAAGCTGGAGCAAGAGCGCGGCATCTCCGTCACCAGCTCGGTGCTCCAGTTCGAGTTCCTGGGCTACCAGCTCAATCTGCTGGATACGCCGGGCCACGAAGACTTCTCCGAAGACACGTATCGCACGCTCGTGGCAGCCGACAGCGCCATCATGCTTCTCGACAACCGTCGCGGCGTCGAAGAGCGCACGCGGCAGCTGTTCGATGTCTGCAAGATGAAGCGTACGCCGATCTTCACGCTCGTGAACAAGTGCGACCGGCACGGCGAAGATCCGCTCAAGCTTATCCAGGACGTCGAGGCCGACCTCGGCATCGATTGCTACGCGGCCACGTGGCCGGTGTTCGAGAACGACATTTTTGTGGGCGTGTACGACCGCCTCAAGCGCGAAGTGCACCTGTTCGAGCGCAGCGGTGATCGCGGTGCCACGCGTGCCGACGATACAATCGTCAGCATCGATGATCCCAAGCTCATCGACGCGATGGGTGAGAGTGCCTTCGATCGCCTCATGACGGACATCGAGCTCCTCGATGCCGCCGGTCACGAATACGATCATCAGCGGGTTATCGACGGCGCGCTCACGCCGGTGTTCTTCGGGTCCGCGCTCACGAACTTCGGCATCGAGCCCTTTCTGCGCGAGTTCCTCGAACTCGCCCCGTCGCCCGGGCCGCGCGAGTCGAGCACCGGTCCCGTCGATCCTGCGCGCGAAGACTTCACCGGCTTCGTGTTCAAGATTCAGGCGAACATGGACCCCAAGCACCGTGATCGCGTGGCGTTTCTGCGTGTGGTGTCGGGGCATTTCGAGGCCAACATGCAGGTCGTGCATCAACGCACGGGCAAGCCTATTCGCCTCGCCGCACCGCAGCAGTTCATGGCGCGTGATCGTGTGGCGATCGAAGAAGCGTGGCCCGGTGACGTCATCGGCGTGATGGACCGCGGCAACCTGCGCATTGGCGACACGCTCGGCGGCGACGGCAAGATGGAGTTCCAGGGCATTCCGCGCTTCGCCCCCGAGCATTTTGCGCGCGCGATGCCCGCCGACCCGATGAAGCGCAAGCAGTTCGACCAGGGGCTGCGCCAGCTCACCGAGGAGGGTGCCGCGCAGGTGTTCTATGCGGAAACCAGCGCCGGCTCACAACCTATCGTGGGCGCCGTCGGTCAACTGCAGTTCGATGTCATGGCGTTTCGCCTCGAATACGAGTACTCGGCGCCGTGCAAGTTCGAAAAGATGAGCTATCGCTGGCCGCGATGGGTGACAGGCCCCAAGGCTGACGTAGAGCGCGTCGCGACAGGGTTGGGGCGACTCAAGGTGTACGACCACAAGGGCGCCGTGGTCGTGCTTTTTCAGGATCAGTGGGCGCTGCGCCGCGCGCTGCAGCACGAGACGAGCGTGCAATTCCACGAGACCGCGCCGTAAGGCGGTTCAACCCACCGCTCAAAACCTGAACCCACGACCCGGAACTGATCAGTTCCGAGTCGTGGGTTCATGTTTTGGGTTCGAGGTGAACCGCGTTACCTCAACGCTTACTTGCCGAGGACGTCGATCTGGCGGCCGACGTGTCCGATGACGAATCCGCCGTCTTCGGTGCTGGCGAAGTAGATGCGCAGGCAGGTGACGGGGTTGCTCCCCTTTCGCAGCTGATCACCGCACTCCACTTCGCGATCGCCCTCGCGGAAGACATACGGCGTCTTGCGCGTGGCGTCGGTGGGGCCCGGCGAATAATCGACGCCGAGGTCGGCGAAGACTTCGCCAAGCGGGCGGCCAAGCGCGCGATCCTGACGACGACGGCCGACTTCACCGAGCGCCTTGAGATACGACCACGCCGTATCCGGATCGGGGAATTCCGATTCCTTGGCCGACGCGTATGCCGACGGCAGAATGCGGAGTGCATCGCTGTAGAGGGCCTGAGCACGTTCCACCGCTTCGAGCACCGACTGCGGGGCGTCGCTGGCGGGCTTGGAGATGGGCTGCCGTTCCTTATGTGCGGCGAGCGTGGTGCGCAGGGCACGTGCCGACGCCTTTTCCGCTTCGAGGGCCTGCCGTGATTCGACCAGCCGCTCGCGCGTGCGCGACAGCTCGCCTTCGGCAGCACGCACCGCTTCTTCGAGCTGACGCACCAGGGCGATCATCTGCCCCTTGTCCATCTCGACGCCGGATTCCGCGGCCGCGAGGGCTTCGCTGGCGTCGGGACGCTGACTGTACGCGTCGGACCGCTTGTCGCGCAGCGTATCGACGATGGCGGGATCGGAGAATGGACGCGCCACCGATACTTCGGCCAGTCGCTGCACGAGGCGGCGACGTTCGCCGGGCAGGGCGAGGGCACGGGCCAGTACCAGCGGATGCTGGAACGGGTCGGCCTCGAGCGTGAAGCCCGGAAGATAGGCGCGGGCGGAGCCGAGGAATACCGAGCGAGCGTGGCCACCGACGGCGTCGGACAGAGCGAACGTATCGGAGTGGCGCAGCTGGAAGCAGAGACCCAATCCGAACATCTCGGCCGCGAACTGCTCGGGGGGCAGCACGTAGCCGCCGTCGGGCAATTCGGTGAGCAGCAACACCGGCATCGTGCGGGCCGGATCGCACAGCACAAAGCGGACGAAGGCGTCGAGCGTGCCGGCTTCGAGCTGTGTGGGGGTGCGCTGGAGCGGCCCATCGTTGGAGGTCAACGTGAACGCCGCGTCGAGCTCCGACAGGAGCCGTGGCGGTCGCACTGGCGGCGGCGCGCCATTGGCGGCGCCCCCATCGGTGCTCACGCGAATGTTCACCTGCCGGTGCTGAGCACCGGCCGCGTTGGTCGTGACGACGTACGTGACGTGCGTGGACCATTGCAGCGAACGATCGAGCGGGTCGGGCGCGTGCACGACGATGTCGGCAAGCGCCGAGCCCTCGTGACGGTAGGGCGCCCAGCGGAGAATGCGTCCGCCGTCGAGCGTGTGATTGGAGGGCGCATCCCAGCTCAGCTGCTGGCCCTGGTCCAGCCCAAGCCACGCCACACAAGCTGCGAGGAAGGCCGAGTCGGCGTCCGTCGCAGCAGTGCGCGGCGTCAGATCGAAGTGTAGCGCAAGACGTGGTTGCACGGTTCTGTTGATTGCATTAGCCCCCCCATCTCCGTCTGGAAGCGCAGGCTACGCTTACCTCAGGCGATAACAGAGCCAAACTTTGAAGCTATGCGAATACTACTCCAACGCGTGAAACGTGCTGAAGTCCGCATTCGAGAGGAATCGGACAAAGGGCCCATTGAGCGGGTCTCCGGACGAATCCAGGGCGGATACGTACTCCTCGTCGGGTTCACTCATTCCGATACGACGCAGGAAGTCGAGTGGATGGCCGACAAGGTCGTCGGACTCCGTCTGTTTCCAGACGAGGCCCAGAAGCTGAATCGCGATCTGGTGGAACAGGGTGGAGCACTGCTCGTGGTATCCCAATTCACACTGTACGGCGACGCCAGAAAGGGCCGTCGCCCCAGCTTCATCGACGCAGCGAAGCCGGAGATCGCGATACCGTTATATAACCAATTCGTGATGTACTTACGACAGCAGGGGCTTCAGGTCGAGACCGGCGAATTCGGTGCCAACATGGACGTCGAACTCGTAAATGATGGCCCCGTCACGATTTGGCTGGAACGAGAAGCGCCTCCATCCCCTTAACGCGCCCCCCGAACCATTCGCTGTCGCCTGCGGAAGAAAAACGTACCGAAAAAGTTGCTTGGCAAACAGTCCGTATAACTTCCCAATGCGGTGCCCCCCGGGGGACGGGGCCGTCCCCTCAGGGGGCGCCGAGGGCCTGCTCGAGGTCGGAGATGATGTCGGCGACATGTTCGAGCCCGACGCTCACCCGGATCAGCCCGTCCGAGATGGCGACGGCCTCCCGTTCGGCCGGGGTCAGCTTGCTGTGGGTGGTCGAGGCCGGGTGGGTCACGATGGTGCGGGTGTCGCCGAGATTGGCGGAGTGCGAGACCATCTGCACGCGATCGAGGAATCGCCGGCCCGCGTCGAGACCGCCCTTGAGCACGAGCACGACGATGCCGCCGCCCTGGGACATCTGCCGCTTGGCGAGCTCATGGTGCGGGTGGGACGCGAGGAACGGGTAGCGCACGGACTCCAGCGCCGGGTGCCCCTCGAAGTGCTTCGCAATCGCCAACGCGTTGCTGCAATGGCGGTCCATGCGCACCGCGAGCGTTTCAAGCGACTTGGAGAGCAGCCACGCGTTGAATGCACTCATGGCGGGGCCCGTGTGCCGGGCAAAAAAACGGCAGTCCGCGATGTACTCGCGGGTACCCACGATGGCACCACCCAGGGCACGCCCCTGTCCGTCCATGTACTTGGTGGCGGAGTGGATGACCACCGATGCCCCCAGCGCGAGCGGGCGCTGCAGGTATGGCGTCGCAAAACAGTTGTCGACCACGAGCGGGATACCGCGCGACTGCGCGAGTGCACCAAGCCATTCGAGATCGATCAGTTCGAGCCCCGGATTGGACGGGGTCTCGATGAAGATGAGTTTCGTCTCCGGACGAATCAGGCGCTCCCAGCTGGCTGGGTCGCCAACATCGGCGTAGTCGCTCGTCACCCCCCACTTGGGCAGAATGCGCGTGAACAGCTGGTGCGTGCTGCCGAACAGCGCGCGCGACGCGAGCACATGGTCGCCGCTTGAGACGCGCGCGGCGATGGCACAGAAGACGGCCGACATTCCCGACGACGTGGCGATACCATCTTCACCGCCTTCGAGCAGGCACAGCTTGCGCACGAATTCATCGGTGTTCGGATTCGCGTAGCGGCTGTAGATGTTGCCCGCCACCTCCTCGGAGAACAAGGCGCGCGCATGCTCTGCGTCGTCGAAGCGGAAACTGGATGTGAGATACAACGGCACCGAGTGTTCACGCTCCGGCGACACGGGCGCCTGTGCCCGAATGGCCAGTGTTTCGAAGTGGGCGTCGGTCGGGTCGAAGGAGTCTGTGGACATGATCTGCGCAGCGGGGTCGGGTAAACACGGGCGCTGCCATCGGCAGCCGTTGCCCCGTAAACTTACCGCATGAACGCCACGACCAAGACGCCCGTTCGGATCATCCTTGCTTCGCAGTCTCCGCGCCGTCGCGAGCTCCTCGCGCAGATCGGCCTCGCCCACGAAGTCCGGCCGGCCGACATTGATGAATCGGTGCACCCGGGCGAGGAGCCGGTGCCGCACTGCGAGCGGCTGGCGCGCGACAAAGCGCATACCTTGGCACTGGTGCACCCCGACGCGGTCGTCATCGGCTCGGACACGATCGTGGTGATTGACGGTGCCATTCTGGGCAAACCACGCGATGCCGCCGATGCGGTGACCATGCTCGAGCGGCTCTCCGGGCGCGAGCACACGGTGTACACCGCGGTTGCCGTGGCCCAGGGAGGGCGCACCCTCTCCGCCGTCGAGGCCGTTCGCGTGCAGTTCCGCGCCCTTACGCGCGAACAGATCGACGCGTACGTGAACACGGGCGAACCCATGGACAAAGCCGGCGCGTACGGCATCCAGGGGTTCGGGGCCACCATCGTGCAGCGCATCGACGGCGACTACTTCGCCGTGATGGGACTCCCGCTGGGCAAACTGGTCGAGCTACTGGTCCGACTGGGCTATCAGTATGCGTTCGGAGCGCTCACCGCGTAAGGCCGCGGTCGCGCAGCGCCTGCAATCGGGTGGGCGCATACGCGCGCTCCCACTGCGCCAGCTTCGCGGCCACGTCTTGCACCGTAATGCGCGGCAGTCGTCCTTCGCGGTACACCATGTCCAACGGATAGTCTTCGCCGGGATCGCCGTACGCATCGATCATGAGATCGTGCGCGAAGTCGTATGGGCCGACGCGCTTGGGATTCGTATAGCCAAGCAGTGATATCACCGGCGTTCGCAGGGCGATGGCCAGGTGCAAGGGGCCCGTGTCGGGCGACAAGGCGACCGCGGCACCGTCGAGGATCGCCGACAGCTTGCGTAGGCCACTCCCCAACGCGGAGTGCGCCATGGGTGCGTCGCGCATGATGACGGCTTCGGCGGCCAGTTCACGCTCCGAACGCCCACCCACGAGGACGGGCTGCAAGCCATAGTCGTTCCAAAGGATATGGCACACCTGCGCCCACCGTTCCGGCATCCAGTCCTTCGCCGCCTTGCTTGTGGCGACGACGATCGGCGCGATCGGGCGGTCGAACTGCGAGAGGAAACTGCGCTGCCACTCGCGCTCCTCGGCGTTCCACGGGCCGAGCGTCCACTGCGGCGCATCATGCGGTACGGAGAGTGCGTCGAGAAACTCGAAGTACTGGTCCTGTACATGCTGCCCGATATGCGGCGCAATGCGATGGGTCGTGAAGAGCCAGTTGGCATCACGGGCACGGGCTTTATCAAAGCCAAGCTTGACTGGCGCATGCGTGAAGCCCGTGATGAGCCCGGCCTTGAAGTACACCTGCAGGCCGAGCACCACATCGAACTGCCGCGTGGCCAGTTCCGCACGCGTGTCCAGAAAGCCACGCCATCCCTTCGAGCGATCGAAGAGCACGATGTCATCCACCAGCGGATGGCCACGCACGAGTGTTGCCGGTCCCGGTTGCAACACCCAGCTCACATGACAGCGCGGCGCATGCGCCTTGAGGGCGTGAATGATGGGCATGACGTGCACGGCGTCGCCGACGGCACTCATCATGACGATGCCCACGCGCTCGAGGCGGAGAGGAGGCAGCGGGGGCGAAGTGGTCACGCCCGTGGGGGTCGGGCTCACGAGGCGTTCCCTGATGCTGCCGCTGGAACACGGGCGAGTGCCGCTTTGGCGAAGGCGGCAATACGCGCGTCGGCCATGTCACACCCGAACTGACGGTTCCACTTGTGCAGTGAACGCTCCAGTCGCGCGACATTGCGCTCCATGGTGCGAGCCGGCGTGACGCCGCCGATGGTCGCGACATCCACATCGATCACCATGGCGGATGGCGGCGTGTCGGGAGGGGTATGCAACAGAATGTTCTTCACGTTCAGATCGGGATGGACCACGCCGTGCCGCGCCAGCTGCTCGAGAAGCGTCAGCGTAGCCGCGAGCGCTGCGTCGCACTCAATGGCGGGCGCGAGATTGGCGAGGACCATGCCAAGATCCGCCGTGTGTTCGACGTAGCGCGACACGACGTCGACGCGTACCAGACCGAAGGCGGCATGGTACAGCGCGTACCCCAGCACTTCCGTCGTGGGGATCCCCAACTGCAACAGCTTTCGCGAGTGCTCGAACTCCAGCGGCGCCCGGGTTGGTCGCCGGAACACATCGCGGGTGAGCGGCGCCAGGAGGCCACCATGCCATGAATGGCGCACGACGACTGCAGTGCGCGTCGAGGGGAGTCCGGCGACGTACACGGGTGCCCGCCCACGCAACGCACGCGGTTGCGGCTGCGACGACGCCCATTCATACAGCGTACCGTGATCCCGGATGATGCTGCTCAAATCGTCGAGGTACGGGGCGCACCCGAACACTGTCGACTGTCCGAGCGGCCTCGAGTCGAGCGCCGGCGCGTAGGTCACCTGTGCTGTCGTCATTCGCTGCGCTCGACTTGCCACACGAATCGCTCTTCGCCGTTACGGCGCAGTACGCGCAACTCTTCGCGGGAGCGACACGCCACGGGTACGGCGCGGGAGGCAGTAACCGCCTCGACGATGCTCTCACTCACGAGCACTTCGTCGGCTTGGGCCAGGCTGCACAGCCGGCTCGCCACGTTGACGGTATCACCAATGAGCGTGAACTCGAGTCGTCGCGGGGAGCCGATGTTCCCCACGAAGGCTTCGCCCTGGTGAATGCCAATGCCGGCATGCAGTTCGGGGCGTCCCTCGTCTCGCCAGCGGGTGTTGAGTTCCGCGAGTGCCACCTGCATGTCGAACGCCGCCGATACCGCGCAGTCGACGTCGTTCTCCTGCGTCTCCGGCGCGCCCCAATAGGCCATGATCGCGTCGCCGATGAACTTGTCGAGGGCGCCGCCATGACGGAACACGCACTCCACCATCGCGGTGAAGTACTCGTTCAGCTGGTTCGCCATGTCCGTCGCCGGCAGCGACTCGGCTATTGCGGTAAAGCCGCGGATGTCGCTGAACAGCACCACCACCTGCTGCCGTGTCCCGCCGGGTTGCACGCGCGTCGTGGTGAGCGCAATGCGTTCGGCCAACTGCGGCGTGAAATAGCGCTCGAAGTTTTCGCGCACACGGGCGGCTTGCAGCAACTGTGCAGCCGCCGTTTCGCGTTCGACCGCGGCGGCCGCGATGCCGGCAAAGGCGACGAGCAAGGCCAGGTCGTCATCATCGAAAACGGACCCATCGCGCAGATGGTCGACATAGAGCACGCCCAGCGTCGCGCGCTGCTCGCCGAGCAAGGGGGCGGCGATCGCCGACTTCACCGCCTGCTTGAGGACCGACTCGCCGGCGGTACGCTCGTCGCTGCCGGCATCGTTGGTGAGTAGCGCGACCTGTCGTTCGGCTACGCCATTGGCAATTGCGCGGGGCACGGGTCGCGGAATGTTGCCGCGACGGTCGCGAGACACCCGGGTGTCGAGGACGCCGTCGGGTGTTGCCAGCAGAATCGCGACCCGGTCGGCGTCGAAGGTGCTGAACAAGTCCTCGGTAATTGCGTCCAACAGCCCGTCGAGATCGCCGAAGGCACCAAGGCGCTGCGCGATGCGAACCAGCTGTGTGAGTCGCTGCGTCGCCTGCGCATTGCCCGCGCTGGTGTTGGCGACATCGGCCAAGGCTTGGTCGGGCGACGGCACCACGCGTTCACGCAGCAGCGTGGCGGCCGGATCGCTCGAAGCGTTTGCCGTCGTCGGGCGCAGCGGCGCGGACGGCGCCATGCGCAGCGTGAACGCAACGGTGCCAAAGGCGATGCTGTCGCCAGCGCGCGCCACACCGTGCGACACGCGCGCGTTGTTGATCCACGTGCCGTTGCGCGAGCCGAAGTCGATTACGTGCACCACGACATCACGCTCGTCCACGCGCAACTCGGCGTGGCGACGCGAGACGGCCGGGTGCAGGATGGGGAGATCGCTGATGGGGTCACGACCCACGATCAGCGATTCCTTCCCTGCCAGCGAAAACCGACGATCGCCGGCCGTGGACTCCAGCACGAAGGGCAATGCTCAGTGCCCCGCAGCCGCACGGGCGCGACCGATGGCGGTGAGCATGGCCCGCGCCTTGTTGTTCGTTTCTTCCCACTCGTTCTCGGGCACGGAGTCGTGCACGATACCGCCGCCCGCCTGTACCGATGCGACGCCATCGGCAATCACACAGGTGCGGATGGTGATCGCGAGGTCCATGCGCGTGTCGCCGGCGCCGATGACGCCAAGCGCCCCCGCGTAAGCACCGCGACGCTCGGGCTCGAGCTCGTCGATGATCTCCATGGCGCGCACCTTGGGGGCACCGGTCATGGTGCCAGCCGGGAACACCGCGCGGAACGCATCGAGCGCACTCGCCCCGTCCGGGAGCTGTCCCTCGACTTGGCTCACGATGTGAAATACGTGCGAGTACTTCTCGATGACCATGAGGTCCGTCACTTCGACGGTGCCATACTTGGCCAGGCGTCCCACGTCGTTGCGGCCGAGGTCCACGAGCATGACGTGTTCGGCACGCTCCTTTTCGTCGTTGATGAGTTCCTCCGCGAGCGCCTCGTCTTCGGCGTCCGTGCGACCGCGGGGACGTGTGCCGGCGATCGGGCGCACCGTCACCTTGCCGTTCTCCACGCGCAGCATCATCTCGGGCGAACTGCCCACGAGCTCGAGGCCGTCGAGCTGCAGATGGAACATGTACGGGCTCGGATTGAGCGCGCGCAGCATGCGGTAGAGCGTGGTACTGTCGAAGTCGAACGGCACCTCCATGCGACGTGCAAGCAGTGCTTGAAAGACGTCGCCCGAGAGAATGTATTCCTTGATACGGTCGACATCGCGTAGGAAGTCTTCGCGCGCAAACGTCGAGCGCGCCACGGCCGGCGCAGCATCTTCGTGCATGGAGAGCGGCGGGAGTACTTCGGGGCCCTGCAGCCGCGCAATCGTGTCTTCGAGCGTCGCGGTCGCACGCGCATGCAGCGCGACCAGCGTCTCGTCGCTGGCGCCGGCCGGCACCGGCACCGACACGATGACGCGGGCCTGCCCACGCCAGTTGTCGATCACGACGAGTGCGTCGGTAAAGACAAAACAGGCGTCGGGGTAGGTCAGCGCGCGTGGCGGCGCATTGGGGAGGCGCTCGATGTGGCGTACCGTGTCGTACGAGAAAAACCCAAAGGCGCCACTCCACAGGGTCCCGAGCTCCGGGGCATCCACCGGCCGCATATCGCGTACGAGGTCGCGAAGATCCCCAATGGGGTCCGACGGGGTACGCGCCCCATGCCAGCCGGTATCTGGCGCCCAGTCTTCCACCACGCCGTCCGTGAGGCGCCACGCGCCACGCGGGGCGCTGCCGAGATAGGTGTAGCGTGACCATGCCTGTCCGCGGGTGACCGCGGATTCCAGCAGGAACGCAAACGGCCCGCTCCGCAGCTTGGCGAAAGCGGAGACGGGGGTACAAAGGTCGAGCAGGCAGTCGCGCCACACGGGCACGAGGCCACCGGCCGCGCGGCACGACTCGGCGCGGGCGCGGAAATCAGCAAAGGTGGTCATCACCGGAAAGTTCGCCGCCCCGCTCGCCGCGAGGCAAGCGACGACCTAGCATTCGCTCATGAGCTTCGACGATACCCAATTGTCCACGACCCGCGTCGGCGTGCGCGTGGTGGACGTAGTCGTGTTGGCGCCGGCACCGGCGGGGAGTGCGGACCGGTGGCAGGTACTGGCCCTGCGGCGTGCCGCGGGGACGCGCTGCACGGGCGCCTGGGAGATCGTGCACGGCCGCATCGAGCGGGGAGAGCGTCCCAGCGAGGCGGCGCGACGCGAGGTGCTGGAGGAGACAGGACTGGCGACGGAGCGCCTGTACAGCATCACGGTGAACCCGTTTTATCTGCACCGCTTTGACAGCGTGCAACTCGCCGTGGTGTTCGCGGCGGTCGTCGATGGTTCAGTCCCCATCACGACGGGCGCGGAGCACGATGCGTGGGAGTGGCTTCGCCCGGCGGACGCCATGGACCGCCTCGCCTGGCCGCGGGAGCATCAGGCGTTGCAGTATACCCTGCATCTGTTACGCAACGGCGATGCTGGTCCGGTCGAGGACGTGCTGCTGGTGCCGTAAGGCGCCGCGTGCCGCGCTCAGCGCTTCCCGGCCGCGCGCGAACGTACCAGTGCGCGCTCACGCTCGATGCGCTGCAGTACACTGTTCCAGTCGGTCACGCTCGATGTGGTTTCGAGCTGCGCGGTGACCGGCTGATTGAGGTCGATCTGCCCGTCGAACACCAGCAGTGCCGACTGCACCTCGCGCTGCTTGAGACGGTATTCGCCGAATCCGGGCGTGAGCGGCACCATGTCCAGCGGGCGGAAATCACGCCCGGTGTTGCTGATGATGAACTCCTGGGGCGAAAAACGCGTCTCGCCTTGCTCGAGGGCGAAAAAGCTCACGTACCACACGGAGTAGGATGGCAGCCGGCTACGCTCTTTCACCGCGAGGAGCTGCTGCTCCTTGCTCGTCTGCAGGTCGCGCAGGGCGCGATAGGAGTCGGGGGAGAGCAGGCGAATGATCCGCTCGTCGAGCGGCACCGCGCGCACCTGCAGCCCGTTGGCCGGCGAAGTCTTGAGCGCAATGTCGTCCTGTCGGAGCGTCCCGAAACCGGCGGGCACCCAATTGGGGTCGAGGGTGTCTCCGCTGACACTGGTTTGGCCCGCCGGCGGCGGCACCTGCGCCACAGCCTGATTGGCAGTACCGCACGCGGCCGTCAGCGACGTAAGGGCGAGCAGGAACAGCTGTTGAGCACGGGAGATCATGGCGCGGGTATCCTCCAGTCGGGCAAGGCAAGCAGGTCCATGAGTGCCGACGCGAGTTCATCGCGTCCGGCGCCGGTGGTCGAACTGAACGGCACGATCTGGTCCGCGTCGAGGCGCAACTGCGTCGCCAGCGCTTCGACCCGCGGCGCCACCTCGATCTTCTTGAGCTTGTCGACCTTCGTGACCGCGAAGATCGTCGGTACGCCCAATGTTGCCAGGAAGTCGAGCATGACCATGTCGTCGGCCGTCGGATCGTGTCGCACGTCGAGCAACTGCACGACGCCCCACAGTTTGGGGCTGTCGCTCAGATACCCCTCGATGAGCGGACGCCACTCGGCGCGACGTTCCTTGCTGATGCGCGCGTAGCCGTAGCCCGGCAAGTCGGCGAGAACGAACTGCCGGTTCACGTCGAAGAAGTGAATCTCGCGCGTGCGCCCGGGCGTGTTGCTTACGCGCGCGAATGCTTTGCGCTTCATGAGCTTGTTGAGCAGCGACGACTTGCCCACGTTCGATCGCCCCACAAAGGCGATTTCCGGATGCGTGACATCGGGACGCCAGCCGCCGCGCTGCGACATCGGCCCAAGATATTCGAGATACCGGATGACCAGCGGGTCGGGCGCCGACGTGTCGGACTTGGGTTTGTCGGTGCGAACGGTTTTGCTCATGAGGGCCTCACGTCACCATGCCCGGTGCATCGGACAGGACGATGCGCTCTTCGCGCAACGTCGGCACGGCGCCGCGCAACGCGACTGCCAACACTTCGTCCATGGTGCGAGCCACATGCCAGCTGACGCCGGCGCGTACGTCATCGGGCAGTTCGTTGAGATCCTTCATGTTCGCGGCAGGCACGATCACGTGCGCGATGCGATGCCGGTGTGCGGCCACGCCTTTTTCGCGCAAACCGCCAATAGGCAACACCCGACCACGCAACGTGACTTCGCCCGTCATGGCCACATCGCCGCGTACCGGGATGCCCGTGAGGGCACTGATCAGCGCCGTGGCCAGCGCAATACCCGCCGACGGGCCATCCTTGGGCGTGGCACCAGCAGGCAAGTGGACGTGGATGTCGCGCGTCCGATGGAAGTCGGGCGAGAGCCCCAGTGCCGACGCGCGCGCGCGTACGAAGCTCAGCGCGGCGGCCGCCGACTCCTTGATGACATCCCCCAGTGTGCCGGTGAGTTGGAGGCGTCCGCGTCCCGGTACCACGCTCACTTCGATTTCCAGCAGTTCACCACCGGTGCTCGTGTATGCGAGTCCGTTGGCGACGCCCACCTGGTCCTCGAGATTGAGCTCATCTTCGGGGTGCGGAGCGGTGCCCAGCATCGCCTGCAAGTCGTCGGTGCTGACCGTATGCGTATTCTTCTCGGACCATGCGCGGCGCGCGAGTTTCCGCGACAGGCGCGCGATGCGGCGCTCCAGATCGCGCACGCCCGCTTCGCGCGTGTAGTTGCGAATGATGGCCGGCAGCACATCATCGGCGAGCGTGACGCGGTCGGCAGGAACGCCGTTCGCCACGAGCTGCTTGGGTACGAGGAAGCGGCGGGCAATCGCGAGCTTCTCCTGTTCCAGATAGCCGGGCAGGCGAATGATTTCCATGCGGTCGCGCAGCGCTTCCGGAATGCTCCCCAGCGAGTTGGCTGTGGTCACGAACAACACCTGCGACAAGTCGTAGTCGACTTCGAGGTAGTGATCGTTGAACGCGCTGTTCTGCTCGGGGTCGAGCACTTCGAGCAACGCCGCGGCCGGGTCGCCGCGGAAGTCGGCGCCGAGCTTGTCGATTTCGTCGAGCAGAATGACCGGGTTGACGCTCTCCGCACGGCGCATCGCCTGCAGAATGCGTCCCGGCATCGCGCCGATGTAGGTGCGACGATGGCCACGGATTTCCGCTTCGTCACGCACACCGCCGAGGGCCATGCGCACGAACTTGCGGTCGAGCGCATGGGCAATGGAGCGGCCCAACGACGTCTTGCCCACGCCCGGCGGTCCTACCAAGCAGAGAATGGGCCCGGGAAGCTTCCCCACGCGCGCGAGCACGGCAATGTGGTCGAGGATGCGTTCCTTGACCTCGGCGAGCCCGTAGTGATCGCCCTCGAGCGACGTGCGCGCGACGTCGAGGTCGGTAGTATCGACCGTACGCGCCGTCCACGGAAGGGCGAGCACCCAGTCGAGCCATCCGCGTGAGACCGCGGCGTCGGGGCTGGTGGGCGAGCTACGCTTGAGTCGGCGCAACTCACGATGCGCGCGCGTTTCGACCGCCTCCGGCAATCCACGTGCGGCGATCTGTTTGGCCATCTCCTCGAACTCGTCGCCGTCTTCCTGGCCGAGCTCGCGGTGAATGGCGCGCAGCTGCTCCTGCAGAAAGAACTCGCGTTGATTCTGAAAGAGCGACCCACGCACCTGATCGTCGATCTTGCGTTCGAGCTTGAGCAGTTCGAGCTCGGCACCGAGAATGTTGACCAGCTGCGTGGAGAGATCCGCGAGCGAGGCGGCGCCAAGCAGTGCCTGACGCTGTTCGATGGGGATCTGCAAATGCGCAGCGATACCGAAGGCAATACGCTCTTCGTCGTCGAGTCCCTGCAGCAGGCCGATGACCTCGGGGGGCAACCGGCGTTGCAATCCGCTGTAGTCCTCAAACAAGGAGAGGGCATGGCGGATACGCGCGTGCGTCGTTTCGCTCCCCTGCGGGCCGCCGGCGCGGGCGCGCTTGAAGGGCAGGGGGTCGACGCGCGCTTCGATGAGCGTGCCGGCTTTGGCGCCCTTGGTGGCCTGCAGCGCCTTGGTGGTGGTGAAGCGCGAGACCTGCACACGCTCCAAACCGTCGACCAGAATTTTCGTGGTGCCGTTCGAGACGCGCGTCGCCTGCTGCACGCGGGCGCGCACGCCGATGCGATACAGGTCGGTCCCGGTGGGGACGTTCACATCGGCATTGCGCTGCGTGACGAGCAGAATTTCCCGATTGCCGTCGAGGGCCGCGGTCACGGCTGCCAGCGACGCGTCCCGTCCGATGAGGAGGGGCATGGCAACGTGGGGGAACAGCACCACGTCCCGAAGCGGAAGGACCGGCAGCTTTAGGCTGCCGGTCCTCGAAGTGCGTTGCGTGCTCAGGCTTCCTTCTTCTGCCGCTTGGGCGCGATCTCGAGGAGCGGGGGGCCGCCGTGCTGCACCGCAGCCTCGGTCACCCGAACCTCCACGACATCGTCGCGGGTCGGCAGTTCGAACATGGTATCGAGGAGTGTCTCCTCAAGGATGGCGCGCAAGCCGCGCGCCCCGGTGCCACGCTTGAGGGCCTTGGCGGCGACCGCGCGGAGCGCCGATTCCTCGAACGTGATTTTGACTTCTTCGAGGTCGAAAAGGCGCTGGTACTGCTTGGTCAGCGCGTTCTTCGGCTCTTTCAGAATGCTGACGAGCGTGTCTTCGTCGAGGGCTTCGAGCGGCACACAGACCGGCAGACGGCCCACGAGTTCAGGGATGATGCCGAAGCGGAGCAGGTCGTCCGGTTCGACTTCCACGAACGGGGTCTTGGGCGTGGTCTGCTTGATGGAGACGACCTTGCTGTCTCCCTTCTTCGCATCGAAGCCAAGCTGACGCTTGCCGGTGCGGGCCTCGATGATCTTTTCGAGGCCGTCGAAGGCGCCACCGCAGATGAACAGAATGTCCTTCGTGTTGATCTGGATGTACTCCTGCTGCGGGTGCTTGCGACCGCCCTGAGGCGGTACGCTGGCCACCGTGCCCTCGAGAATCTTGAGGAGCGCCTGCTGCACGCCTTCGCCGGAGACATCGCGCGTGATGCTCGGGTTTTCCGACTTGCGCGCGATCTTGTCGATTTCGTCGATATACACGATGCCGCGCTCGCATTCGGCGACATTGAAGTCGCCGGCCTGCAGCAGCCGCACCAGGATGTTTTCGACGTCTTCGCCCACGTAGCCCGCTTCCGTGAGCGTGGTGGCGTCGGCGATCGTGAACGGCACGTCGAGGATGCGGGCAAGCGTCTGCGCGAGCAGCGTCTTGCCGGTACCCGTGGGGCCGATCAGCAGGATGTTGGACTTGTCGAGCTCGACATCGTCTTCGCGGGCCGTGCCGGCCGCGTTGATGCGCTTGTAGTGGTTGTACACCGCCACCGACAGCGCCTTCTTGGCATGTTCCTGCCCGATGACGTACGAGTCGAGGATGTTCTTGATCTCACGCGGGGTAGGCACCTGCGTGATCGATTCCGCGACCTCGCGCTCCTCGTCCTCCGCCAGAATTTCATTGCAGAGGGCAATGCACTCGTTGCAGATGTAGACCGAGGGCCCCGAAATGAACTTCCGGACGGCGTCCTTGGACTTTCCGCAAAAAGAGCAGCGCAGATGCTTGTCGTGGGACATGGCGATCCGGTACGGTGGGCAGCCCGGGGACCAGAAGTCCCCGCACAGCATTGGAACGAGCAGCACGACACGGCTGCACGGATGGTAGAGTTAACCCCGTAAGCTACGCAGGGTCAAGCGAATCAGCATGGATGGGAGTGTCGGCACCCTGCCGGAAAAACCGCACCCGGACCAAGTTGGTGTCAGGAACTTCGCCGTGGCGTTCCGGCGGCGGTCTCTCCAGTTTGGCTGGTCACCCCGTCCTACCCCGCTCTCCGTCACAGGATACCAAAGTTCCGTATGTGGCCCTTTGAAGGCTTTCTCTTCGTCCACATCACCACCGGCGCGGTGGGGTTGCTCCTGTTCTGGATCCCCGTGCTGGGGAAAAAGGGGAGTGCCACCCATCGAAAGGTCGGGACGTGGTACAGCCGGCTCATGCTCGTGACCGCCAGCATGGCCATCGGTATGGCGAGCACGACACTGCTCGCCCCCATTGCCACCCACCCCAAGCAGGTGGCCCTCAATTGGCCGCAGTCGCGCATCGAGGGGATTTTCGGCTGGATGATGCTCTACCTGGCCATCATGACCATCCATCTGGTCTGGCACGGCGTGGCGACCATCCGCAACAAGAAGCAGCATCTGGCGAATCGTCACTGGGCGAACGTGGGGCTCAACCTCTTCACGATCTTCGCCGCGCTCGTCTGCGCCTACCGCGGGTGGCTGATCGACGAAGCGCTCATGATGGGCTTCTCGATCGTGGGCGTGGCGTCCGGGCTGACCAATCTCTGGTTCATCTACACCGACGAGCCCAGCCGCATCATGTACCAGCTCGAGCACGTGAAAAGCATCGTCGGGTCGGGAATCTCTGTCTACACGGCCTTCATGGCCTTCGGGTTCGTGCGCCTCAACCCCGGGCACGCGCTCAACCCCAAGATGTGGTCCATTCCGCTCGCGGTGGGCCTCGTGATCATCATCTACCAGCAGATGCGCATTCGGCTCGCTTTCTGGCGGACGCGTTCGGCGGCCGCTCGCGTCCCCAGTAAGGCGTGAGGTCGTGACCGCCCCCGCCATGCCCGCAGGGCCCGCTTCCGGGTCGCTCTGGCGCCCGCCCGCCCCGGTTCCGCGCCCGCCCGTACCCTCGCTGCTGCGCCTCATGTGGCGGCGCGAGAAAGACCTGCTGAGCCTCCTCCCCGATCTCGCCTACCGCGAGATGATCACCCCCCTCGGCTACACGCGCCGCGGCATTCTGCTGGTGAACGACCCGGTGTGGGTCAATCGGATTCTCACCGATCACGACACGTTCCCCAAGAACGACCTGTTCGTGGAAGCGCTCGAGGATCTGGTCGGCAACTCGATGTTCGTCACCAGCGGCGACACCTGGCGCCGGCAGCGCAAGATGGTGGACCCGGCGTTCTCGCATATGCGCATCAACCGCGCCTTCGAGTTCATGGTGGCCGCCGTAGACGACTACGAGCGGCAACTCGCCGCCGACGCCGCCACGGCCACCGTCTTCTCGCTCGACGCGGCTATGAGCCACCTCACGGCCGACGTCATTACCCGTACCATCTTTTCGGTGCCCTTGGGCGGTGAGACATCGCATGAGGTGTTCGAAGATTTCATGCGCTTCGAACGCCAGGTGGGGAGCATCGACATCAAGCGAATGCTCTGGGACAAGCCGTGGTCGCCGCATCAGCAGCCGGAACCGGTGCGCAAAGCCTGCGCGCGTATTCGCATGCACTTGGGCACCATGCTCGATGAACGCCTCAAACATCCCGAGTTCGATGACATTGCCGGTGCGATTCTCGAAGCGCGTGATGCCGACACGGGCCAGCCCTTCGATCGTGAAGGACTCATCGATCAACTGGGGGTCTTCTTCCTCGCGGGACACGAGACCACGGCGAGCTCGCTCACGTGGGCGTTCTTCATTCTGTCTCAGCGCCCCGACATGGTGGCGCGCATTCGTGCCGAGGTGGCGGAGGTGGTCGGCGATGGTCAAGTGTTGCTGGAGCACACCAAACGGCTGCCGTTCGTGCGCAACTTCTTCCGCGAAGTGCTGCGCCTCTACCCGCCCATCACCTTCCTGCCGCGGGTGGCGGGGAAGGACACCGAGATCGATGGACGCCGGGTCAAACGCGGCACGATGCTCATGATCGCCCCGTGGAGCATGCATCGGCACGTGAAGCTGTGGGACAACCCCGATCGCTTCGATCCCGACCGTTTTTTGCCGGAGAACGAATCGAAGCAGGTACCCGGCAGTTATCTGCCGTTCGGCGCCGGTCCGCGCATTTGCGTGGGCGCGGCGTTCGCCACCATCGAAACGGCGCTAATCATTGCGCGGCTCGTGCGGCGCTTCGATTTCGAAGCGCTCGATGCGTCGACGGTGCGGCCGTACGCGCGACTGACGACCCGGCCGGCCACCGAGATTTCCATGCGGGTGCGCCGACGCGCGTGAGCGGTGCTCGTGTTGGTTGATGGCAACAAACGACAAAGGCCCCGCGCATCGTGCGCGGGGCCTTTGTCGTTTGCATCGTGCTTACTTCGGGGCGGCGACGAGCTCCGCCTGATGCTGAATGACGTTGTCGACGAGGCCGTACACCTTGGCATCTTCGGCGCTCATGAAGCGGTCACGATCGGTGTCACGCTCGACCTGCTCGACCGGACGACCACTGTGCTTGGCCATGAGCTCGTTCATCTTCGAACGGAGATACAGGATTTCGCGCGCCTGGATCTCGATGTCCGACGCCGAGCCGCCGCCACCGTTCTGCGACGGCTGGTGGATCATGATGCGGCTATGCGGCAGCGCGCTGCGATGGCCGGCAGCACCGGCGCAGAGCAGGAACGCGCCCATCGAGGCGGCCATACCCATGCACGTGGTGTGCACCGGCGCCTTGATGAACTGCATCGTGTCGTACATCGCGAGGCCGGCCGACACCGAACCGCCGGGCGAGTTGATGTACAAGTGGATCGGCTTCTCGGGGTTATCAGCCTCGAGGAAGAGCATCTGCGCAATGATGATGTTCGCGACGTCGTCGTTGATCGGCGAGCCGAGGAACACGATGCGGTCCATCAACAGGCGCGAGAAGATATCATACGTGCGCTCGCCACGGCTCGAGCGCTCGATGATGTACGGCATGTAAATCGATGCCATTGCGTTGAACTCCTGAACGGGGAACTGCGAAGGCGGAGGCTTACGCCGCCGTCACGGGATTCTTCTCGAGCAACCAGCCGAACACGCGCTCTTCGGTGACTTCGCGCTCGATCTCCTGAAGACGACCCTGCTTCTGGAGTTGCGCGTACACCTGGCCGGGATCGGCGTTCCGGGCCTTGGCCAGCTCTTCGACGCGCGCATCGACTTCGGCGGCAGAAGCCACCAGCGACTCCCGCTCGGCGATCGTGTCGATGATCAGATCGCGGCGGACCTGGTTTTCGGCCATCGGCATGAACTCGTTCGCGAACGTCTGCTTCTGCGCGTCGGGGACGCCGTACATCTTCATGTAGCCGTCGACGAGCTGCATGACCCACGCCTTGGGCACGTCGAACGGATTGGCTTCGACGATCTGCTTGATGAGCTGACCGCGCACGTCGGCGTCGGACTCACGCTTGCTGTGCTCGCCCATGTCCACGCGGATCGCCGCGCGCAGGGCGTCGATGGTGTCGAAATCGCCGACTTCACGGGCAAACGCATCGTCGAGCGCCGGCAGCGCCTTGCGCTTGACGTCCTTCACGACGACGCGCACGAGCTTGGAGACGCCGCGCTGTGATTCATCGGGGAAGTCATCGGGCCAACGGACCGCACGCTCGTTCGTGGCGCCAGGCGCCGTTTCGGTGACGAGTTCTTCGATGCCGGGAATGGCCTGACCGCCGCCGAGCACGAGGCGATACTCCTTGCCCTCGGGGAGGGTGCCGTCGGCTTCAGCGGTGGAGAGGAGCACGGTGACCATGTCCCCTTCCGTGGCCTTTTCGTCCACCGGCGTCCACTCGGCCTTCTGCTCGCGGATGCGCTCGAGCTGCTCTTCGACGAGCTCGTCGGTCACCGGCGTTTCGGTGCGCGTGAGCGCAAAGCCATCGAGCTTGTCGAGCGAGAGCTCGGGGCGCACTTCGCAGTGCAGCTCGAATTCGAGCGGCTGGCCGGGCTCCGACTTCAGATCGTGCACGTGCGGCTGCGCAGCGAGCTTCAGTCCTTCGCGCTCGATGGCCTCACGGAACGCCCCGTTGATCACGAGTTCGATGGCTTCCTGACGGACGGCCTCGGGGAACTTCTTGCGCACCATGGACGGCGGCGCTTTGCCCGGGCGGAAACCAGGAAGGCGGACCTGCGTCGCGTACTTGCGCGCCGCCTGGTCTTCGTACGATGCCACAGTGTCGGCCGGCACCGTGATCTGCAGGCGCCGCGAGACGCCTGCGGTCTCAGTCGGAGTGATGGTAATGTTCATCTTGGAGAATCTAGTGAGGGGAGGGGGGCGGGTACCACTGGCCCCGCCCGTTCCCCTGGGTGACCCCGGATCAGACCGGGGCCAGCGTCGGCGCCGGCGACGGCGCCCCCTTCTTGGCCGGGGCACCGCCGATCAGTTCGGCCACGATCTTG
>JAIXTI010000165.1 GCA_027484025.1 bacterium | reverse complement strand
TCGTAGCGAGCGGCAGCGCCCCGAAGTCGGCGGCGTTCGTCGGTCGCCCCTGAAAGCGCAGCGTCGCTTCGCGATCGCGACCTTCAAGGCGACCAATCGGCACCGAGACGTTCTGGCTTTCTAGGCGCGCCGTCAGCTCCGCGAGCGTGATGCCGACGGCGCGGAGCGCTTCGGGACGGGCGTGCACCGACAGCTCAGGCACGGCATCACCAACGACGCGTACCTGGGCAACGCCCGCGACACCGCGCAGCGCCCGGGCGAGCCGGCGAGCATCGGCACCAAGGGCCAGCGGGTCGCCGCTCCCGCCCACCGCCACCGTGAGCACCGGCAGGTCGGTTTCGCTGAACCGTTCGATCACCGGCTCCTCCACTTCGCGCGGCAGATCACCGCGCGCTGCGCTCACGGCGTCGCGCACCTCCTGAATCGCCTCGCTCGGCACCTTGCTGAACACGAACTCGGCGAACAACAGCGCGTAGCCATCACCGGCCGTGCCCTTCAGCTTCTTGAGCCCCGCGACGCTGCGCACCCGATCTTCGAGTGGGCGCAGCAGTTCGCGCTCGATCTCGGCCGGTGTCGCGCCCGGATACGGCACGGTGACCGTCACCATGGGCGCCTGCACATCGGGCCACTCGTCGGTCTCGAGGCTGCGGAGCGCCAGTACGCCAGCCATCGCCAACACCAGCATGGCGACAACGGCGACAATCGGACGACGAATCGCCAGGTCGGAAATCCACATGTCAGTGTCCTCCCGACGGACTGCGACGCGTAGTGGTGCTGTTCAGCAGCGTTCCTTCAGCCCACGCTCCGGCGGGAATACGACCATCGGCATTGGGCACGAGCACCGTCACGCGGAGCTGCCGCGTGACTGGATCGAGCGAGGGAGCTACGCGAACGATGCGCGCGACGATCACCGAATCGGCGGCACCCGTCACGCGAAGGGCAACGCGCGCACCGGGGCGTGCCTGGAAGGCGTCGGCAGCGGCGACACCCGCTCCGAGCTCGAGCATGCGCGGGTCGATGATGCTCACGAGTTCGTCGCCGGCCTGCACGACGGACCCTTGTGTCGTGATCTGACGCTCGACGAACCCATCGAACGGCGCGCGCACCGTGAGTCGCTGCACCTCGGCCGCCGCGTTGGCGCGCTGCGCGCGTGCGGCATTGACTGCGGCGTCCGCCGCCTGCACGCGGCTTTCCCACTCCTCCATCTCCGCACTGCTCACACCGCCAATCTTCAGCAGCTGCGCGACACGATCGTGTTCGCGTCGCGCCTGACGCAGCGCCACATCCTGCGCGATGACCTGCGCCTCAGCAGCGGCCAGCGCTGAATGCAGTGCCGGGACATCGAGTACCGCCAGCACCTGCCCGGCGGTAACGCGCTGCCCCACCTTTGCGCGGAGAGTACGCACGGCGCCCGACAGTTCTGCGCGCAGCAGCGCGCGCGCCTGCGGCTCGAGTGTGCCCGTGAGGGACGACGGCATCGCCGACGACGAGGCCATGGCGCTTTCGGTCTGGCTACTGGCGGTATCTGGCGCCACCGCGCTATCGGTGGAGTGGCTTGGCGGTACAGGGCGGTCCGCCGGCTGCGAAGCGTTGCGGGACGTTGCGTTGGCGGCTGCGTCGTTGCCGCACGCGCTCACGGTCAGCGAGAGCAGCGAGAGGCCGAGTGTGAACGCGGCGCGGCGAAGTTCGCGATGTGTATGGATCATGAGAACACCTCAGGGTTGAACAGACGAAAGCGGGAGCCGGTCGAAGCGGGCCATGCGGGCTTCGATGACCATGCGATCACGCGCCGCGCGCGCGCGGGTGGCCATCGCGCGCATCCAGGTAACGCGCGCATCCTGCAACTCGAGCAGCGAGGCGCGACCGACCTCGTGTCGAGCGCGCGCCACCTGCAGCGCCTTGTCGGCGCTTGCGGCACCGGCGACCGCGGCGTCCCACTCGAGACGACTCGCGTCGAGCTGCGCCTGCGCATCCAGCTGTTCGAGGGCGTGAACCCGTTCGGCATCGCGACGCTGTGCCTTGGCAAGGCGCACAGCGGCCGCGGCCGATTCCACACGTGTGAGGCTGCCACCGGTCAAGTCGAGCGGGAGCGTGAACGACACGCCAAGCACGGTGTTCGGATAGTAGGGGCCACCCCAGTTCGCATTGCGCAGGGGATAGGCAAGACGCTGATGCGTGAGCGTCACATCGAGGACGGGCAGCATGGAGCGCCACGCCGCCCGGTACCCCGCTGCCGCTTGGCGCTCGCGCGCGTCGAACTCGCGCAAGGCAAACCGCACGTCACGTCGGTCCGCGCGTGCGCGTGACGAGTCTGTCATGCGCGTGCTCGAGAGCGTATCGCCGCTCCACGACTCGGGGGGCGCATCGAGCTTCAGAACAGAATGGTCTGGCAAGTCGAGCAACTGCCGCAACGCCAGCTCCGCGATGCGGGCATTCCGTTGGGCATCGAGCTGTGCCGGTCGCAACGCCGCCACCTCGGCTTCCACCCGCCAGATTTCGAATTCCGCCGTGCGTCCCTGAACAACCGCCTGTCGAGTGAGCGCGAGCGTGCGTTCGGCGTGCTGCAGCGCGGAATCGGCCACGTCGTGCATGCGTCGGTGGAGCTGGACGTCGGCGTATCGCGTGACGACCTCGACCTCGAGTGCGGCACGCACCTGCGACTCCGCCAGCACACTGGCATCGAATCCGGCTCGCGCCGCATCGACACGCGCCGATGCGACACCGCCGTCGAAGGGGCGTATGGCCGCGCGGAACGACGCGTCGCGTGTGTTGGGAGAGGCGAACACGCGCGAGAAGGGATCGAGTTCTTCCGCGGGCGTTGGCGGAATCCCGGCACGGCGGGCGATCTCCGTGAACTGATTTTGCGCGACGCGTTGCGTCCCGAAGGACGCGGAGACCTGGGGCAGGACGCGATTGCGCCGTTCGCTGAGGGCTTCGCCACGTGCAGCGCGCGCCATTTCGCGAGCCGCACGCGCGGCGGCGAGGCGAGGCTCTTCGCGAGAAACACGGGCCAACGCGTCGGCCAAGGTGACCGACAGCGTGTCAGGCTGTTGGGGCGACTGTCCCCCGGCGGGGGGAGCAGCGAGCAGCAGCAGAGTGAAGAAGACGATAGGTCGAGAGATCATGCGGTCCGGTTGAGATGACCGCATCATCGACGTGTCGCGTGCGGCCTCCCAGCGGACCCGTGACGGGATCGGGGTTTGGTGGGGTGGGGGGCGGGGTTTCTCGTGACGAGCCCCCGTTCTTGTTCTTCCCAGCTCCCCGGCTCCCTCGCTCCATCGTTCGGGCACATCGAAGGCAGCCACCACCGGAATAATCCGGATTGCCCCCTCACGAACCGCGCGGTACGGTTCAGCTCATGTCGACAACCACCCACCGGATTTCCGTTGCCGCCGCAGCGCTCGCGGCCTCCATCATGGCCGCGTGCAGCAGCCAGCCCGCCCCCGCCTCGTCCAGCGCGCAGCCGCTCCGCCGTCCTATTGCGGCAAGTGAGGGGGAAGCGCACCTCTCCAACTTGCTTCAGCTCACCGACGGTGTAGAAAACGCCGAGGCGTATTTCAGCGCCGACGGCAAGTACATCACCTTCCAGAGCACCCGCGACGGACGCGCCTGCGATCAGCAGTACGTCATGCGCGCCGACGGCAGCGAGCTCACGAAGGTCTCACGCGGCGGCAAGACCACCTGCGGGTGGTTCCTCCCCGGAAGCAAGCGGCTGTTCTTCGGCGCCACGCATCACGCCGATACCGCGTGCCCCGTGAAGCCCGATCCGAGCGCCGGTTACGTGTGGGGCATCGACCCCTACGACATCTACACGACGGACATCGACGGCAAGAACATGAAGCGGCTCACGAACTACGGCGTGTACACCGCCGAGGGCGTGCTCAGCCCCGACGGCAAGCGCATCGTGTTCACGAGTCTCAAGGACGGGGACCTCGACATTTATACCATGAATGTCGACGGCACCGACGTGAAGCGCCTCACCACCACGCCGGGCTACGATGGTGGGCCGTGGTGGAGCCCCGACGGCACCAAGATCGTGTATCGCGCGTGGCACTACGACAATCCGGCCGAACTCAAGGCGTATCAGGATCTGCTCGCCAAGCGCATGATCCGCCCCAATCGCATGGAGCTGTACGTCATGAACGCCGACGGCAGCGATCAGCGGCAGATCACGAAGTTGGGTGGCGCGAACTTCGGTCCGTCATGGACCCCCGACGGCAAGGCGATCATTTTCTCGAGCAATCACAAGAATCCACGCAGCCGCAATTTCGATCTCTACACCGTGGCGCTCGACGGCAGCAATCTCACGCAGATCACGACGAACCCCGAGTTCGACGGCTTCCCCATGTTCAGCCCCGACGGCAAGAAGCTGATCTTCGCGAGCAACCGGAACGGCGCAAAGGAAGGGGACACCAACCTGTTCGTCGCAGAGTGGAAGAACTGAGCTAACGCCTGCGCCCCTACCGTCTAAAAACCTGCCGTCTGCCCTCTCGGCGCGATGTGGCGATATCGCGCCGAGAGGGCAGACGGCAGAGTTGTAGACAGCAGGGGCGGGGAAACTGCTGTTAGGCTTCCGGCTGTGCCTGAATGTCGATGCTCAGCTTCACATCTTCGCTCACCAACAGTCCGCCGGCTTCGAGCGCGACGTTCCACACGAGGCCCCACTCCTTGCGCGGGAGCTTGGTCTCGAGCGTCGCGGACACCTTCTGATTGCCCCACGGATCCTTGGCCGGTCCGCCGATGTCACCCGTGAGCGTCACCGGCTTCGTGATGCCGCGAATGGTCAGGTCGCCCGTGGCCGTGACGTCGTCACCCGCGCGCTCGAACTTGGTGAGCGAGAAGGTCGCCTTGGGGAAGTTCTCGGCGTCGAAGAAGTCCGGGCTGCGCAGGTGGCCGTCGCGCTGATCGTTGCCGGTGTTGAGCGAGGCGACGTCGATTTCGATCGTCGCCCCCGTGGCCTGTCCGTTCTCCTCGACGATGCTGCCGGAGAACTGCTGGAAGGTGCCGCGCACCGTGCTGATGCCAAGGTGCTTGACGGAGAACTGCACCTGGCTGTGGGCCGGGTCGAGAATCCACTTGCTCATGACGGGCTCCTGCGGGTCTGAATGTGTATGCTGCACGTGCTGTTGGCTGGACAGCTTCTCAGTGCTGAAGCATAATGCCGCGAAAGCGGCCGTCAAGTCCCTTACCGCTGAGCCTATCAGCGCCCGTCTGGCTTTACTCCGCCGAGTGGGACGGCAGCCCGGCGGCGGCGCGTCCGACGGTGCGCAGGGAATTGGCCACCTGCTGCTGCTCCTCGGGAGGGATCACGGCCATGGCGCGCGCAATGACGGCGGCATGCTCGGGGAAGATTTCCGCGACGAGCGCCGTGCCCTTATCGGTGAGCGCGGCGTAACGGGCGCGGCGATCGTACTCGCAGCTGCGCCGCTCGACGAGCCCCTTGGCGGTGAGCCGGTCTACCAGAAAGGTGATGCCACCGCTGGAGACGAGAATGCGCTTCTGCACCTCGCCCAAAAGCATCGGCCCGCGGTGGTACAGCGCCTCGAGGATACCGAACTCCGCGAGGGTGAGGCCGTGACGCGCCACGTCGGCGGAGGCCTGGGCGGTCACCGCCGCCTGCGCGCGGGACATGATGACCCACAGGCGCAACGCGGACGCCGTGTGCTCGTCGAGGGACGGGTCGTGCGCCTCGGGGTGGGGAGCCAAGTCGTGCTGAGGACGGGTGGTGGTAGCCATAGGGGAAGCCTCAGCGTTCCGGCTTTTTTGCGCAAGGGTCGAAGCGGTGTGGCGGGGCAGGACGTGCCGCGACCGCGTGGCCCGAGGGCTGCACCACCAATTTCAGGTCGAAGCCGATTTTGGCCACAAAATGCAGTGTAAGGGGCTGAGTCCTAACGAATAGTGGACCGGTCGTTCCGAGGGAAAAACCACTTAAAGACACTCAAAGTGGTTATCTGTTACCGCAAAAGTACGAAGAGTAGTGTTGCAGAAAAAAAGGTGGTTATAGCTTTCCCCCGCTGCCCCGAATTCCGCAGGTAGCGCACCTTCCGTGGAGGCGTGATGCGTAAGCCCCGACCGAACACGTACAACCCAGCGCAGGCGCTGCACCTCATTGCAGCCGATCGCACTGGACTCCCCCTGAGCTGCCCGAGCTGCGAAGGTCAGATCGACCGCGATCCGGCTGGCTCCCCCCCGCAGCCCCATTCGCACGTGACGCTCAAATGCACGTCGTGTGGTCGGTTGGCCCGCTACATCGCCGGCGTGAACTGACGGCTTGATGCGCGCAGGGAGCTCCCCAGCTGTGCGCATCGGGCCCCGAAACAGAACGCCCCCGCCGAATGTCTTCGGCAGGGGCGTTTCGCTTGTCCGGTACCAGCGGTGCCTCAGTGGGTGATCGTGCCCTGCTTGCTGGTATCCACTTCGTCGGCCTGACCGCCCTTGAACAGGAAGGCGTCCATGTTGCGCGTGAGGAACGTCCGCGCTTGGGGGTCCATGACGTTCAGCCCGTAGTGATTGATGAGCATGGTCTGCTGCTTGAGCCACTGCGCCCAGCAATCCTTGCAGATCTCGGTGACCACGCGGGCGCCGATGGCGCCGGGGAACGGCGGACGCTCGAAGCCTTCGCGGGTCGTGCCGCAGCGCGTACAGGTTACATCAGCCATGACGGTTACTCCGCGACGCGGACATGCGCGCCAACGCGCGCGTACTTCACTTCGGCGAGTCCGAAAAGTGAAAGAAGCTTTATGTACATCCAGCCGATGTCGAACTCGAACCAGCGGTGCGCGAACTTCGCGCTGTGCGGATCGGCGTGATGGTTGTTGTGCAGCTCTTCGCCGGCAATGATGATGGCGATGGGTGAGATGTTGCGGCTCTCGTCTTTCACGTCGTGATTGCGGTAGCCGAGCGCGTGTCCCACCCCGTTCACGATACCGGCGGCCCAGAACGGAATCCAGATCATCTGAATGCCCCACACCACCGGGCCGATGAACCAGCCGAAGAGCCAGATGTTGATGGCGAGCATGAAGAAGATGCCGATGTTGGAGCGCTTGTCGAGCAGATGGCGCTCTATCCAATCATCCGGCGTGCCCTTGCCGTACTTGTCGAGCATCCCGGGCTGCCGCACCGCATTGCGGTAGTAGAAGGCGCCCTTGAGGAGAATGTTGCGCAGCCCTTCGACGACGGGGCTGTGCGGATCACCTTCGCGGTCGGCGAACGCGTGGTGCTTGCGATGACACGCCACCCACTCCTTGGTCTTCGTGGCCGTGGTGAGCCACAACCACACGCGCATCGGCATTTCGACAATGCGGTGAAACACCACACTGCGGTGCGTTTGCGAACGGTGCAGGAAGAGCGTGACGCAAATGTTGGTGAGATGACCGGCAACCAGCACGAACACGACCGGCTTCCACCAGTCGGTTCCCCAACTTCCAAACTCGGGCATGACAGCTCCAAAACGGTGTTCGCCTCGCCTCGGCGTTCGAGCACGAGGATTGGGAAGTTACCAGCGTGGCGCGGGGGGTGCCAACCTGCGGTTTGCGCGGTGGCTTGGTGAACTGCGGTTGTCTGGTCCGGCGCTCAACTGGCCACGGCACTAGCCCTCAGGGGGAAGAAAGCAAGAGCACAGGGGAAAGCGCGGTACCGTCCATATGAACCGCAACTGCAGTTCGCATGTGGACAGCACCGCGCTACGTCCTGTGCTCTTGCTTTCTATTTCCTGAGGGCTAGTGCCGTAGCCAGTGGACCGCCGGACCAACCAACCGCAGTGGCCCTACAGCTGTTTGATCTCGCTAATGACCTTGGTAATGCTCCCCTTGGCATCGCCGAACAGCATGCTCGTCTTCTCGTCGTAGAACAGCTCGTTCTCGATGCCCGCAAAGCCCGCGTTCATCGAGCGCTTGAGGACGATGATCTGCCGCGCTTCGTTCACGCGAAGAATAGGCATCCCGTAAATGGGACTCGCAGGGTCGGTTTTGGCCGCCGGGTTCACCACGTCGTTCGCGCCGATCACCACCGCCACATCGACCTCGGCAAACGAGTCATTGATCTCGTCCATGTCGTACATGCGGTCGTACGGCACGTTCGCTTCGGCGAGCAGCACGTTCATGTGCCCTGGCATGCGCCCGGCCACGGGATGAATGGCGTAGCGCACCTCCCCACCCTTCTTTTCGATGAGCTCCGCGAGCTCACGGACCTGATGCTGCGCCTGCGACACCGCCATGCCGTAGCCCGGCACGATCACGACCTTCTGCGCGAACGCCAGCTGCACCGCGGCATCTTCGGCGCTCACACTCTTGGCCGTCAGCCCTTCGGACGTCTTGCCGCTCACGGCACCCCCCGCCGACCCGAACGCGCCAAAGAGCACGTTGCCGAACGACCGGTTCATCGCCTTCGACATCACGATGGAGAGAATGAACCCGCTCGCGCCGTCGAGCGCACCGGCGATGATGAGCACGTTGTTGCCGATCGCAAACCCCGTCGCACTCGCCGCGAGCCCTGCGTACGAGTTGAGCAGCGACACCACCACCGGCATGTCGGCGCCGCCAATGGGGAGCACGAGCATGAAGCCGATGGCGAACGAAATCGCCACCATGACATAGAACGCCAACACATTGCTCGGCTCGTACACCAGCCACCCGAAGCACGCCACCGCCGTCAGGAACAGCAGCGCGTTGAGCAGGTTCTGCCCCTTGAAGGTGACCGGACGCCCGGTGATGAACTCCTGCAGCTTGCCGAACGCCATGAAGGAGCCCGACACCGTGAGCGCGCCGAAGAGCACCTCGAACCCCAGCGCCGCCATCTTGAAGCGCGCGTCCGCGGCAGACGGGTTGGTGGGGTGATCGCCCTGGTACATGTGATAGAACTCGCCAATGCCCACGAGCGTCGCCGCGAGCGCGCCGAACATGTGCGAGAACGCAATGCGCTGCGGCATGGCCGTCATGGGCACGAACTTGCCCAAGGGATAGCCGACCACCGTGCCGACAATGAGCCCCGTGACGATCCACGTGTACGTGAGAATCTCACGGTGCAACATGGTGCCAATGATGGCGAGCAGCATGCCGAGTGCGGCGAGCTGCATGCCGCGTCGCGCTTCGTCGGGGCGCGTGAGACTGCGCAGCCCCAACATGAAGAGCACCGACGCCGCGAGGTACGTGACCTGCGAAATGATCTCCTGCACGTTCTCCATTACGCCGCACCATCCGTCGTGCCGGTGGCGCCGGGCACCGCGGGCGCATCGTCACGACGCTTGAACATGTTGAGCATGCGGTCGGTGATGATGAACCCACCCACCACGTTGGTCATCGCACACGCCACGGCAATCGCCCCCAGAATGGTGGGGAGCTTGCCATACTGCCCGCCGGCGAGGACGATCGAGCCCACGAGCGAGATCCCGCTGATGGCGTTCGTGGCGGCCATGAGCGGCGTGTGCAGCAAATGCGGCACGCGGGAAATGACGAGAAAGCCGACGAAGCTGGCGAGAATGAACACGTACAGCTGAAAGAATCCGGTCATCGACATGATCAGCGTCCCTTGGGGGTGCCAGCGTGCGTCAGCACCATGGCACCGGTGATTTCGTCGGCAAGATCGATCGTGAGCACGCCGTCCTTGTTCACGAGATGCTGGAGCAGTGTGAGCACGTTGCGGCTGAACATCTGGCTCGCGTGCGTCGGCATGGTGGCCGGCAGGTTGGCGGCACCCACCACCAACACACCGTTCTCGTTCACGGTCTCGCCCAGCACCGTGAGTTCGCAGTTGCCGCCCGTTTCTGCGGCGAGGTCCACGATGACGCTGCCGGGCTTCATGGCGCGTACCATGTCGGCGGTGATGAGCCGCGGCGCCGCGCGCCCCGGGATCTGCGCCGTGGTCACTACGAGGTCCTGCGACACGATGTGCTTGCCGATGGTCGCGAGCGTACGCGCGGCTTCGTCATCGCTCTGCGCCTTGGCGTAGCCGCCCTTGTCTTCACTGGCCGCGCTCACGACGTCGCTCTGCACGAACGAGGCGCCCAGCGACTTCACCTGTTCGGCGGCGGCGGGGCGCACGTCAAAGCCACTGGTCACCGCCCCCAGGCGGCGCGCCGTGGCCAGCGCCTGCAGCCCCGCCACGCCGGCGCCAATGACGAACGCCTTGGCGGGGGTAATGCTCCCCGCGGCCGTGGTGAGCATGGGGAGAAAGCGGGGCATCAGCGACGCGCCTACGAGCACCGCCTTGTACCCCGCCACCGTCGCCTGACTCGAGAGCACGTCCATGCTCTGCGCCCGCGTGATGCGCGGCACGAGCTCCAGCGCGAGTGAGGTGACACGCCGCTGACTGAGCGCGTCCACCGTCGCCTGGGCCGTCGCCGGCGCCATGAGACTCACGAGCACCGCGCCTTCGGGAATGCGCGTCACCTCGCTGTCATCCGGGCGCTGCACCCGTACCACCACCTGCGCCCCCGCATGCGCGGCATCAGCGTCATCGGCGATCGACGCCCCCGCCGCCACGTAGCTCGCATCATCGAAATGGGCCGGGACACCCGCCCCGCGCTGCACCACCACCTCGTGTCCGGCCTTCACCAGCTTGGACACACTATCCGGAATGAGCGCCACGCGGGCTTCGCGCGGCGCCGTTTCTGCTACGACACAGATTTTCATGTGCTTGACCGGCTGAAAGAATCCCGGGACGTGTCGAGCCGCTCCGTCAGCGCTCTAAAAAACCGCCCGGACCCGATTCAACCCGGAAAGCCGACTACTTTGTTCCCTATGCCTGAGCGTCAAACCAGGCAATGACCCGGTCGGCTACGACGGCTTTTTCCAGGTCGGAAGAAATGATGTGACCGGAGCCATTCAGCCATAACTGGTCTTTTACTGGCGTTTTAATGGCATTGTAGTGATCTATTCCGGCGGCCTCTGTCACACGATTATCCAGAGTGGACTGGATGAACAACGTGGGGGCGCGCAGAGTCGGCAACGCCGCCTGCGCATCGAGCGCGACACGACGCAGCGCCAGCAGTGCCCCCGCGGTCACGATGCCCGGCCCCAGCGCCGCGCGGCGAGCCACGGGGTCATGGATCGATCGTTCGCCCCCAAGGCTCTTGTGGTACGGCGCCGGACTGAGCCGCGCCAACCGGAACTGCCACCCCAGTCGTGGGGCCAGTCCGATAAAGGGCGCCAGCAGGGCCACCGCCCGGACGCGCGGCTCGCTCGACGCGAGCAGCACCGTGAGCGCGCCGCCCATGCTCTGGCCGCACACGAACACCCGCTCATGCGTGGCCTGCAGCGCGTCGTACGCCGCGCGGACGGCCTCACGCCACGCGTCCGCCCGCGCGTCGCGCGCCAACTCGGGGAGCGCGCACCCGTGCCCCGGCAGCCGCGGCACGTGCACCGAATACCCGGCCACGTGCAGACGCCCCGCGAGATACGCCATCGACTGCGGCGTGTCGTTGAAGCCGTGCAGCAGCAGCACCGCAGCCCCGTTCGATCCGGAGAGCCGCAGCTCGGCGGCACCGATCACCACGCCATTGGCATCGCGCGGACGGCGCGCCGCGTCACTCGCTTCGAAATGCGCAGCCACTCGGCGGCGCCAACGCCACAACCACACACCACCAAAAGCCACCACGGCGAGCGTGCCGCCCACCAGCATGCCGCTAGTCACGGGTCAGGTCGCCGCAGGCGTGATGCAGCGCAGGCCGACCGCGCCCGTCAGTAGCGCGGCAGCGACGGATCGACCTCGACGCTCCACGCGTCGATGCCACCGTCGATGTTGATGAGCTGCGCAAAGCCATGCTGCGCCAGCCAGTTGCCGGCCATCTCACTGCGCATGCCGTGATGGCAAAGCATCGCGTAGCGCTGCGACGGATCGAGCGTACCGACCCGCTCGGGCAGTGTCGAGAGCGGAATGAGCACGCTCCCCGCAATGTGCGCGATGTCGTACTCCCACTGCTCGCGCACGTCGATGATGACCGGGGGCGCGTCGCCCGCGCAGAGCGCCGCCACATCGGACGGCGAGAGATATTCGAGTGCCATGGAGACCGGGAGGTGAGAGACTCCGAATGTATCGCCCCCCGCACCCGTCAATGCAAACTCACCCCGCTTCGAACTCCTCGGCGGCAAGCAGCATGGCCTGCTGCAACAACGCCTCGCGGTCGGTGCCCTCGGGCAGCGCCGCCGACAGCACCGTGAACTGCCGCAGCATTTCGTCTTCGAGCTGCAATCGTGTGGGGGAATGCAGCCCCAGCACCGAGAGCGACATGATGGACAGGTCGCGCAGCTGCCGCACGGTCTCCTCGTCGAGCCCCTGCAACGTGGGGGGACGTGGCACCGGGCCCGGCTTCTCGCGCCGGCGTTTGGGCGTTTCGAAGAGCGCCTTCACCGGCGCAAAGGTGACCACGAACGACCCCGGGGTATGCTCCGCATAGCCCGCAATGACATTCCGTCGACGCAGCGACGGCAGCAATCGCACGACCGATTCGCGTACCGGCGAATAGCCGTCGACGCTGTTGTTCCCCCGCCCCGTGATGACGAGCGCTTCGGCGGTGCCGAGTACCTGCTGTTCGCGCAGCCAGCGCTCAGCCAACGCCGCCGCCTGCAGCGCCGTGGGCTGCAAGGCGCGCAAGTTGAGCGTGTGGCCGGTACCGAACCGCAGTTCGTCGAACGCGCGATCGAGGCTCGTCACTGGGCGGGGAACAATGATGCGGCGGTCAGCGACGCGGCTGCTTGGGCGGCACACGCAGCGCGGGCGTGAGAATGCGTCCATCGATCCGTTCGATGGGGACGACATTCACAAGGTGCGCGAGCGTGGGGGCTACGTCTACCGACCGCACGGGCATGGTGTAGCGCCCCGGGCGCACGCCGGCACCCATGAACAACACCGGAATGTGCGCGTCGAGGTCGTACGGCGTACCGTGCGTGGCGTAGCGCGCGGTGTACACGTAGTAGCCGGGCTTGAACGTGACGGTGAGTGCCACCTGCATGTCGGCGGGCAGGGAGTGGAACCAGCGACGCGCGATCTTGTCACCGGCGGCAGCCTTGGCGGCAAGCTCAGGCACCCGGTCGACGCGCGCCATGCCGGGGATGGCCAGCAACGCGCTACGGATGGCGGTGATGGTGGAATCGGCGTTGATCCCTTTGGCGGCAAACCGGCGCCGGTCAACCATGATCATCTCGTCCTGAAACACCAGCGCATCGGTCTCGAGACCACGCTCCACCAGCTTGCTGCGCGCCGCATTGATCACGGGGCGCACATCCACGCGTCCGCGATCTTTGTCCGTACCGCTGAAGGTGGCTTCGGGGAGCGGCGTCACACCATGATCGGCACCAAGCGCGAACACGATGCGCGTGGAGTCGCGCATCTTGTACAGTGAATCGATAAGGCGGCCGAGCGCGCGATCCGCGCGGAGCACCTGATCGTGCAGCTCCTTCGAGTCCGGTCCCCACGCGTGACCGACGGCGTCGGTCGTGGAGAGCGACACGGCGAGTACGTCGATGGTCGGCCCTTTCCCGAGGTCCATGGCTTCGA
The DNA here is from genome assembly GCA_027484025.1 of bacterium. Classification (GTDB taxonomy): domain Bacteria; phylum Gemmatimonadota; class Gemmatimonadetes; order Gemmatimonadales; family Gemmatimonadaceae; genus Gemmatimonas. The sequence goes on along the minus strand of JAIXTI010000165.1, from coordinate 4,585 downwards.
CACCGGCGAGCGCCATGTCGACGATGTACTCGTCCATCCACGGAAACGACGCGAGCGAGTCCATGCCGAGCCGCCGATCGGGATTGAGCCGATGCGGGAAGGCGATGTCCTTGCCCTCGTGTTCGTACGACACGCTGTCGCGCTCAGGGTACGCACTGCTGTCGAGGAGCGGCGTCCACTGCTGCCCCAGCCACTTGGCGGCCATGTCGCGCGCGTTGAACTTCTGCACCCATGTCGGGAACGTGTCGGCGTAATACCGGCTCGTGGTGAAGCTGCCGTTCAATCCGTACCAGTACACCTGCTGCTTGGCCTTGCCGAGCGGCAGAATGGCGCCGCGGTCTTTGCGTGACACGGAAAGCGCGCGAGAGAACTGATCGCGGGCGCGGATCCAGTCGAACAGCGCCGAGCCGCGGAAGCGCCACGGGGACGCACCGCCGCCGCGGCCAAGCAGCAACGGCATCTGCGCATCGGCGACGCCGAGGTCATTGACGACGATGCCCGTGTTCGCCGGGAACCGTCCCGACCAGAGCGTAGCGTGACCGGGCGCAGTCTCGGTGGTGGCGTGGTCGTGGAACGCCTGCGTGAAGAACGCGCCCTGCGTGAGGAAGCGCTTGAACCCGCCGGTGAATTGCGGCGCCCACTTGTCGAGATAGTCGGGGCGGAGTTGATCGACGGTGATCTGCACGACCAGCGTGGGCGGGGCAGACTGGGCGGCGGCGTGAGAGAGCGGGGCCGCAAGAGTCATCGCGCCGAGGGCGGCGCGGAAGAGGGCGCGAGGATGCATATGCGAAATGTATCGCGCGGGGCACGGTGGAGTTCCCCGCAATTGTGCGGATGCACAGTTGATACACGGCGGTATTTGGCGCCACCTGTGGGGAGAACAACGGTTGGTCCGGCGCCTTACAGGCCGACGAATCGAGCCCTCAGGAAATAGAAAGCGAGAGCACAGGGGGAAGCGCGGGACCGTTCACTACCACCGCAACCGCAGTTGTGGTTAGGGTAGACGGCACCGCGCTTTTTCCCGTGCTCTTGCTTTCTTCGCCCTGAGGGCTCGATTCGTCGGCCAGTAAGTCGCCGGACCAGCCGTTTGTTGGCGACTGCGCGCGTCGCACCCTCAGCCAGTTCGCCCTCACCGGCGGCCCCGTCCGGCCTCGTGCACGTCGCCGGATCGACGCGCCAGGACAGGGCCAACACCGCCGGTAGTTCAGCCGCGAATGGGCTGGGGCGATTCGCGGAATGTGCACGCGAATACACCGCGTGTTTTGCCGCACCGACCACGGAGGCACGTGATGGTGACGTCAATATTGCGCGAAGTTGCGAAATGCACTAGTGCGACGCGAGAAGTGGCGATCGTCGCGCACGACGTCGCGTCGCGCTCATCCCTTGATGGACGCCTCGAGAATCTCCAATCCGCTCGCGAGCTCCGCCTGCGAAATGACGAGCGGCGGCAAAAAGCGCAGCGTGTGTTCACCGGCGCTCACCATGAGCAGACCACGATCGAACGCGCGTCCGATGATCGCGGCGGCCGGCTCGTGCACGTCCATGCCCCACATGAGTCCCTTGCCGCGAATGGCGCGCACCGCCCCGGTGCGCTCCGCGATGCCCTGCAGCTGCTCGCCGAACCAGGCGCCCACTTCGCGCACGTGCTGCAGCAGCGCCGGGTCGGAGAGACGCTGCACCACATGATGCGCCACGTGCGCGAGCAGCGGCCCGCCGCCGAAGGTGGTGCCGTGATCGCCGGGCTGCATCGTGCGCGCGACCTTGTCGTTCACGAGGATCGCGCCAATGGGCAACCCGTTGGCGAGCGGCTTCGCAATGGTGAGCATGTCGGGCTCGAAGCCCAGCTGCTCGTACGCGAAGAACGAACCGGTACGTCCCAGGCCGCACTGGATTTCGTCGAGAATGAGGAGCACGTCGCGCTCCTTCGTGAGTTCGCGCAGGCCACGCAGGAACTCGGGGTCGACCACCCGCACGCCACCTTCACCCTGAATGGGCTCGACGATGACCGCCGCCGTCGTCTCGGCGTCGAGCACCACCCGCAACTCATCGAGGTCGCGCTCGACGATCGTCACGCCACCCATGAGCGGACGGAACGGCAACCGGTACGCGGGGCGGTCGGTGGCCGCGAGCGTGCCGGGCAACCGTCCGTGGAAGGAGCCACGCACGGCGATGATTTCGTGCTTCGCCTCGTGCGGCGTGCTCCGGGCCCACCGCCGCGCGAACTTGAAGGCGCCTTCGTTGGCCTCGGCGCCGGAGTTCGAAAAGAAGACGCTGCTCGCGAACGAGTGATCGACGAGCCACTGCGCCAGCGCTTCGCCCGGGGCGGTGCGGTAGAGGTTGGAGGTGTGAATGAGCCCCGTCGCAATCGACTCCTGCAACGCGTTCATCACGCCGGGATCGGCATGGCCGAGCGACGTCACGGCAATGCCGGCGACGAAGTCGAGGTAGCGCTTGCCGGCGTCGTCGATCATGTAGACGCCCTCGCCTTTGACGAAGAGCGGCGCCTGTCGCTTGTACGTACCCAGAATGGCGGGCAACGCAGCGGGAGCCGCCGCCGGCGCGGGGGCCGTCGGGGACACGGGCGGGATCATCGTCGAAGTCATCGCAGCTACCTGAAGAAAAAGAGAGAACCGTCGATCAAGCGCGCGCGACGATCGCGGTCCCCGTGTCGGGGACGGTGAGCGCGGCGAGATCGCCGATGCGCACCCGTGATACACCACCACCCAGCGCCATCGCGCAGGCGTCCAGCTTGGCGGCCATTCCGCCTCCTGCCACACCGCTCGCGACCAGCGCCCGCGCCTGCTCGAGCGACAACTGCGCGATGCGCTGCTTGTCGTCGTCGAGCACGCCCGGTACGTCGGCCATGAGAAACAGTTCCGCCGCGCCGAGCGCCGCGGCAATCGCCGCCGCCGCGTCGTCGCCGTTCACGTTGTACGCGCCGGCTTCGCCTTCGTGCTCACGCGCCGCCACCGGCGAGATGACCGGGAGATAGCCACGGTCGAGGAGCGCCTGCACCACCCCCGGGTTCACCGAGGCCGGTGTGCCCGAGTGACCGAACTGCGCCACATCGATAGGCGTGGCGCGCAACAGCGCCGCGTCTTCGCCGCTGATCCCCACGGCTGGCGCACCGGCAGCCACGAGCGCACTCACCATCTGCTTGTTGGCGAGACCACTCAAGACCATGCGCACCAGTTCGAGCGCGGTATCGGTGGTCACGCGACGGCCCCCGATGAACACCGGCTCTTCCCCACGAAGCCGCTGCAGCGCACTGATCTGATCGCCACCACCGTGCACGACCACCACCTGCCCGTTGGTCGCGCGCCCGAGCGCGGCAATCGCGGCCGGCAGCTGCGGGTCGTTCTGCGTGCGCCCACCCAGCTTGACGCAGATCATGCCTGCAGCCCCGCGCCTTCAGGGAGCCCCAGCATGAGGTTGGCATTCTGCACCGCCTGGCCGGCCGCCCCCTTCACGAGGTTATCGATGGCGCTGAACACCAGCAGCGTCGGCTGACGCATGCCGCTGGGAATCGTGGCGCCAATACGCACCACGTTGCGGTGCTGCACGTCTTTGAGTGCCGGCAACCCGGTGGTGAGTTCGACGAACGGTTCGTGGGCATACGCCGCGCGATACGGCTCGAGCGCATCGGTGAGCTCGCGCGTGAGCGGCACCGAAATCGTGCTCAGAATGCCGCGGTCGACCGGGAGCAGATGTGGCGTGAACAGGAGATCGCAGTCGGTGCCCAGCCGCGACAGCGTGGCGCGCATTTCGAACAGATGGCGGTGCGCGTTGCCCACACCATAGGCGCGGAAGTCTTCGGTGATTTCGGCGAAGAGCAGCTCCAGCTTGGGGCTCGCTCCGGCGCCGCTCACGCCGCTCGCCGACGAAATGTTCACGGTGGCACCGGGCGCGATAAGCCCCGCCTTGGCCAACGGCGCCAGCGCCACGAGAATGCTCGTGGCGTAGCACCCCGGATTGGCCACCACCGATGCACCACGCACGTCGTCGCGGAACAGCTCCGGCATGCCGTACGGCGCGTCGTGCGGCACGCCTTCGGGAAGCGAATGCAGCACGCCACCGTGGCCGGGGCGGAGATCACTCGAGAGGTCGACTACCCGCGTGCCGGCGGCAATGACGCGCGCAATCCACTCCGCGCTCGCGCCATGCGGCAGCGCCGCAAACACGAGATCGACGCCCGCCAGGTCGGCCGCCTCGGGCGCCACCAGCGGCACATCGTGCATCCGCCCGTTGGCGCGCACCCGCAGCGTCGTCCCGCGCTGCGTGTTGGCCGTGGCGAACGCCAGCTCGAGCTGCGGGTGGCCCATGACGAGCGTGCACAGCTCGCGCCCGGAGTAGCCGGACGCGCCGAGCACACCTACGCGATAGGTCGAAGACGGGGAAGACAAGGGCACGATCGGGAATGCGGAAGACGGTTGATTCGGTGCGGTAGACTATGCACAATTAATGCATAATTTTGCATACGGGCACTGTCAATCACCGTTCGGTGCCGAAATACTGCGGCGACTGGCACGCCGCTCCTCATATGGACCAGAAGAACGTCATGTCTGACAAATCCACCCGACACGCG
>JAIXTI010000206.1 GCA_027484025.1 bacterium | reverse complement strand
GGACGGTGACGATCACGTACACGCCCGCTGACGGCAGCGAGCCGAGGCAGTTCGATGTCGCCAAGTTCGGGCAGGACGGCGGTGTCGCCATGGGCATGTACAACTTCAACGACTCGATCCGCGACTTCGCGCGTTCGAGCCTGACGTACGGGCTGCAGCGCAACTACCCGGTCTATCTCAGCACCAAGAACACGATCCTCAAGGCATACGACGGCCAGTTCAAGGATCTGTTCGAAGAGGTGTACAACAATGAGTTCAAGGCGGAGTTCGAAGCGAAGGGGCTGACGTACGAACATCGTCTGATCGACGACATGGTCGCGTCGGCGCTCAAGTGGGAAGGCGGCTATGTATGGGCGTGCAAGAACTACGATGGCGACGTGCAGTCGGACATCGTGGCACAGGGCTTCGGATCGCTGGGGCTGATGACGTCGGTACTGCTCACCCCCGACGGCAAGACGATGGAAGCCGAAGCCGCCCACGGCACCGTGACGCGTCACTTCCGCGAACACCAGAAGGGGAACAAGACCTCCACGAATCCCATCGCGAGCATCTTCGCGTGGACGCGCGGTCTGGCGCATCGTGGCAAGCTCGATGGCACGCCGGCGTTGACGGCGTTCGCCGATACGCTCGAGCGCGTGTGCATCGAAGCGGTGGAGGCCGGCGAGATGACGAAGGACTTGGCCATTCTCATCGATCGCAAGACGCCGTATCTGCATACGGAAGATTTCCTCGACGCCATCGATCGTCGCCTGCAAGCGAAGATGGCGTAACGCCGGCATGGCGTTGTTCCCGCGCACCGAACCCGGTACCCGGGACATGACGTCAAATCGTGGAGCGTCGCTGGTCATGCTGGCGGCGCTCCAGTGGGCCCTGTTGGGGCCCGTTGCACGCATTGCCTTCGCCGAAGGCGTCCCGCCGCTCACCGTGGCCTTCTGGCGCGCCACGGTGGCGGCGTTGCTCTTTGCCAGTCATGCGCGGCTCACGCGCGCGCACGCCCTGCGGCGTCCCGACCGTGTAGCGGCGATGGCGCTTGGCGTGGTGGCGGTTGCCGGTCTGTATGTCTCGTACTTCGAGAGTGTACAGCGAGGGGGCGCCGCGCTGGCCGCCATTCTGCTCTACTCGGCGCCGGTATGGGTCGCGCTAGGCGCGCATGTCGTCCTTCGCGAGCGAGTGACCATTCGTGAGGGCGGGGCACTCGCCCTCACCCTCGCGGGTGTGATACTGGTGGCACTGTTCCCTCTGCAAGGAACCGCAGAGATCGAGGCGACGCCTGCCGCCATCCTGTGGGGACTCGGTTCTGGCGTCGCGTATGCGCTGTACTTCCTGCTCGGGCGCAACCTGTTCGCGAACAACGCACCTGCCCGTGTGATGAGTTGGGCGTTAGCCACCGGCGCAGTAGTCTTGCTCCCCTTCGTGACATGGAGCGTCATGAGTTGGCGCGCGTGGGGCGCGATTGGCTTCCTCGCCACCGTGGCGACGTACGGGGCATACCTTTGCAACGCCAATGGCATTCGTCTCATTGGCCCGTCGCGTGCTGCCACGATCGCGACGTTGGAGCCGGTACTCGCCGTCGGTGCGGCGTACCTGGTGTGGGGCGAGAGACTCTCGGCGCCGGGTCTGGTTGGTGCCGCAGCCGTCATTGGCGGCGTACTCATCGCGGCACGCGCCCGCTGACGCTGGTGCCGCCTGCGACCTATTTGGTCGCGGTGCGGTCACAGAGATGGGTGAGCGCCACGTCAGCCACCGAGCCTTTTCCAACCGGCCCGAAGCCGGGGATCTTGACCACGCGGTGCATCCCCTCACGCTTCCCGGCGTCGTCGAGATAGTACCAGCTCTCCTTCGTGGCCACTGTTTTCTGCGCGCAGTTGTACATGCCGATGGTGCGCGATGATTTCAGCTCGCCCTTGGGATGCTTGAGGGGCGGTACGAGCGCCACCCGAATGGTGGCCGTTACGACCGCTCCTTCGCGAGACACAGAGCGCGTTTCGAGGAAAACCGGCGTCGGCGTCCCGACTGACGTCTTCCCGATCTCCTGACGGGCCGCCGCGCGCTGTGCTGCGACGGGTGCCGGTGACGAGACTGTCGCGAGCACGAGACCAGCGACAAAGAGCGTGGCGCTGGCTGCCATCGATGAAGCGGATCTGTGCATGATCACTTGCGGCGTCGTGCGGTGGAGTCGGGGACGAACTCGAAGGGAAGTTGCATGACCTGCTGCACCGGCTTTCCGCGTTTCAACGCCGGGGTAAAGCGCTGATCGCGCACGGCGCGACGTACCGGCTCGACAAACAAACGGTGCGTGGTGGTGACGGCGCTGAATGTTTCCATCACCGCCTCACCGCTGGGCGACACGATGAACTCGGCGAGCACACGCCCCGGTGTTTGTGCTTCGAAGAGCGAGTCCGGGTAAATGGGACGCACGAGATTGAAGGAGTCCGGGCTCGCCGCCAGATCGACATCGGTGACCACGAAGGCGCTGCCGCCTTCCAGGAGCTCGGTGATGCGCTCCGTTGGTGTCGGCTCACCTTTCTTGCGCTTCTTCTCGCGCAGCTCACCACGCTTGGACCAGAGAACAATCGTCCCGCACGCGCTGCTCATGCGTTGATTTCCCTGAAACTCCACGGGCACGCTGGCCGCGCCGCTGTAGACTTCCATGCCGTCAAAGCTTCGCGCGTCGAACGCGTCCAGATCCACTTCGCCGGCGTACAGGGGCTGGCCGTCGAGCCACACCAATGGCGCGCAGCGGCTGCCGCGCATGCGCACCACGTTCTGAAACCCGCGCGTCTCGATGCGCAGTCCGGGGATCATCCGGAAGATATCCGAAAGACGGGTGGTGTTGCGCCGGTCGATCTCGGTAGCGGTGAAAAATCGGCCGCTGCCGTAGCCCATGCGACTGTAGAATCCGGCCAGATGCCCCGTGATGTCGCGGCGGCCGAGCACTTTGACCGTGGCGAGCTCCACGGCGATGCGCTCCAGGCGGACCGTCGCGATCGCGGGTTCACCGTCGCTGACCGCCACCCGCACCGAATCCGGACGGTATCCGATGCGTTTGGCGACCAACCATACTGAGCCGTTCGGCACACGACCGGCGGCGAACGCGCCGTTGTCATCCGACTCGACGGCCGCAGATGTCCCGCCGTTGGGCACCACCACACGAACCTGCGCCCCGACGATGGGCAACCCCAATGCGCTCAGCACGGTGCCCTTCACCGTGCCGGTCCCCGTCGCGGACTGCGCGGAGAGCGCCGTGCCGACGAACGCCGTTGCCGCCATTGCGCAGCGGAGCGCGAGCAATCTGGGCATAAGCATGGAGGGTCGCTGGAGGGGGGCCTCGGCAATTGCCGCACGCGCGGCCTTGTGCAGACGCATCAGGCAGCTACGATGAATCATGACTCTCGCCCTCCGGTGGAGCAAGCTCAGGCTGATGGCGGCGGTGCTGGTGAGCGTCGCGGCCCCCGCGTGTACCCCGCTGCGTCGTACCGTTCCTCCCGACGAACTGCCCCAGCGCGCGGTGCTGGCACTCGACGGCGTGGACTTCCGCGATGTGCAGGACGCGCGGGCGCGGGGGAAGTTCGCGTCATTCAATGAACCGGGACGGCTGATCTCGACGTTCCCGTCCATCAGCGACGTGGCCTGGCACGCCATCTTTGGCGTGTATCCGCCGGCCGGCTACCAACGGGTGTTCTACAGCACGCGCCACAATGCCGTGCTCGGCGATGCGCTCTCGGCCATCAGCCCGATCGAGTACGAAGAGCGCATGGATTACGCCTTCGATACCAAGTTCCACCATCTTGGGGCGTATCTGATCTCGTGGCCGGTCGCCCGACGCGAGGTCGACACCGATATCGAGAATATTCTGTCGTCGCGCGGGCGCCGCACGGTGTACCTGTACAACGTGGGGCCCGACGCGTTGCAGCATACCCGGGGAGCGATAGCGCCGTATCTCGATCATCTCGACGCGAAGCTCACGGAGCTGCAGTCGCGATACCGCGCGCGGACGGGACGCTCGCTCGAGATCGTGCTGCTCTCCGACCATGGGCACAACCGAGGGCTCGACGCGCAATTCGTGCCGATCACCGAAGCGCTGGCTGCGCATGGCTTCATCGCGGCGCGCGCCATCTCGGCGCCCAATCAGATCGCCTTCAGCGTCGATGGAGTGACCACGGGGTTTGGTGTGTTCACCCACTCGGATTCCGTTCAGCGTGTGGCGGCGTTACTCGCCGACGTCCCCGGGGTGGATCTGGTAACGTGGCGGCAATCCGATTCCCTCTTTGTGGTCGAGCGCACCATCAGGGCGCCGGTCGGCGGCGTTCGCCGCACCGAGGGGCGCGTGAAATGGCGCGTGCGTCACGACAGCGCGCAGTTCGCGTATGAGTCCGTAACGGGCGATCCGTTGGCCATGGAGGCGGTGCAGGCGCGTATGCGTGCAGACGGCGTGCTCGATGCCGACGGGTTTGCGACGGCGGACGTGTGGACGCGCTACACGGCCGCCGCGACGTATCCCGTCGCGGTCGTGCGTATCGTGCACGGACATCTCAACGCCGCTCGGAATCCCGCGCCCATCCTCGTGTCACTCGATGACGCGTATCGTGTGGGGCTGGGTATGGTCTCGGTCGCCAATCGGATGCGCCCCCTGGGCGGCACGCACGGTGCGCTGAGCGCCACCAACGCCACCGGCATCGTCATGAGCAACACGACCGCGCCGCACGATGACCTGGCGATGTCGGTACGGACGCAGTTCGGCGGTTTTGATGATTTGCACGAAATCAAAATCGCGAACCCGCAGCTCGACATCGTGAGCATCGATATGCTACGTGGCGACCGGTTGCAGGCATCGCAATGGCGCCCTGTCGTCGCGTTACCGGATACCGGGGCCGTGGCCGTGCTGTCGCTGCCGCCACGCTACCGGCAGTGGGCGGCCAAGGCGTCGCAGCTTCGCATCGAGGTCCGCCGACGCGATCAGGGACTCAATGGGGGCACGTTGGTGCGGAGCACGGTCGTGCCGTTCGACAGTAGCGCGCGGAATGCCGCAGGGAGCCGCTGGGCGTGGCCGGCAGAGGCTGTCGGCATGACGGGACTCACGGCCGGCGAGCAGTACACCGTGCGCGTTCAGCTGGAACGGACCAGGCGAACGGGTGACGGCGTGGTGATCGAACGTACACAAACCGTGCTGACTGCCGTGCTGAGCGCCGCCCGCGACGGGATTCCCTGGGCGTATTGACCGGTAGGGAGTGGCCCCGGAGACGATAGCACGATCGACACAGTGAGGATCGTGCGACGGTGGCTCTGTTGAACTGTCATCCCTGCGCGTAACATCTGGAGCGGCCGCCGCCGTTGCCTGGCGCCGTGCCCCGCCTTTTCACGCTCTCCCCGAGTCGTCTTCATGAAGGTCTCCCTCCGTCGTTTGCGCCGCCTGCGGCGCACGCAAGTCGCTGGACTTGCCCTGGCTGCGTTGGCCGCGCCAGTCGGCGCGCAGTCACCCACCCGCCTGTTGCGGACACCGAGTGTCAGCGCGCAGCACATCGCGTTCGCGTACGCCAACAACGTCTGGGTCGTCGAGCGCGCGGGTGGTGTCGCGCGCCGTCTTACCAGTTTCCAAGGGCAGACGCAAAACCCCAAGCTGTCGCCCGACGGGAAGCTCGTGGCGTTCAGTGCTGAGTATGCGGGGAACACCGATGTGTACGTGGTTCCGGTCGAGGGCGGACAGCCGCGCCGTCTCACGTGGCATCCCTCGGCCGACGTGGTGCAGGGGTGGGCTCCCGACGGCAAGTCGGTCATGTTCGCGTCGCCGCGCGCCACGTGGGCGCCGAATGCCGCGCCGCGTTTCTGGACGGTACCGGTGGAAGGCGGTGTGGAAAGCGCCATGCCCATGCCGCGCGCCAATCAGGGCAAGCTGTCGCCCGATGGTAATCGTGTGGCGTATCGCATGCCGTCGTCGTGGGATGAAGAGCGCCGCAACTATCGCGGCGGTCAGAACAAGCCCATCTGGATTCTCGATCTCAAGTCGTTCGCGCTCGACACCACGCCCTTTGCGGGCAGCAAGGAAATGGACCCGGTGTGGGTGGGGAACGCCGTGTACTTCCTGTCGGATCGTGACGGCGTCTCGAACGTCTGGTCGTATGATCTGTCGGCGAAGAAGCTGGCGCAGGTGACGCGCTTCAAGGACTTCGATGTGAAGTCGATCGATGCTGCGGGGAGTACCGTGGTGTTCGAGCAGGCGGGGTACATTCACGAACTCGACGCGCGGAGCGGGACGGCGAAGATCGTGAGCATCACCGCCGCCGGTGATTTTCCGTGGATGATGCCGTCTTGGAAGGATGTGTCGACGCGCATCACGAATCTCGCGTTGTCGGCGACGGGGAAGCGTGCCGCCGTCGAAGCGCGCGGCGAAGTGTTCACCATCCCTGCGGAAAAGGGTGATGTGCGGAACATGACGCGCACGGGGGGCGCGGCGGAGATATCGCCCGTGTGGTCGCCCGACGGAAAGAGTGTGGCGTACTTCAGCGATGAGTCGGGTGAGTATCAGCTCGTGATCGCGCCGCAGGATGGACTGGGGGCCAAGCGCACTATCGCGCTGCCCGAGCCGAGTCGTCCGTATTTCCCCACGTGGTCGCCCAACGGTCGCACGATCGCGTTCCAGGATACGCACTTCCGCATCTGGCTCGTGGACATCGCGACGGGGAATGCCAAGGTGGCCGATACCGATCCGTATTTCATGGCCGATCGCTCGGTCGTGCCGGTGTGGAGTCCCGACTCGCGCTATCTCGCGTATCCCAAGCGTCTCAAGTCGCTGTTCCGTGCGCTGTTCGTGTACGACGTGGAGAACGGCGCCGTCAAGCAGATCACCGATGGCCTCGCCGATGTGACCAGCCCGGCGTGGGATGCGAGCGGCAAGTATCTGTGGTTCTTCGCGAGCACCAACTTCGCGCTGAACTCGTCGTTGCTCGACATGACCAAGTACGACCGTCCGGAGACGCGCGCGTTGTACATGGCCATTCTGTCCAAGTCGGAACCGTCGCCGTTGCTTCCGGAGAGTGACGAAGAAGCCGCGCGCACCGGTGGCGCTCCGCGTGACAGTACGGCGGCGCCGATGGCTCCGCGCGCGCGTCCAGACAGCGCGGCTGCGGGTGCACGCGCGGGCGATGCGTTGCCTGCGACGCCGCGTCCCATCCGCATTGATTTTGACGGGATCCAGCAGCGCATCGTGGCGGTGCAGGGACTCATCGAGCGCGACTATGCCGGCCTGCGTGCCGGACCCGCAGGGACGGTATTCTTCCTCGAGCCGATGCCCGCGACCGGCACGACCGGGGGCCCGGGCGCCGGCGGCGGTAACACGTTGCACCGGTTCCAACTCTCGGCGCGTCGTGCCATACCGTTCGCCATGGGCGTCGCGCAGTTCACCGTGAGTGCCGATGGACGCAAGTTGCTGTATCGCACGGGTGGACAGGCGGGTGGGCTCTATCTCGTGGATGCCGACCGCACCATTCCGCAGGCGGGGCAGGGGCGACTCAACGTGGCGCTGCGGGCGTATATCGATCCGCGCGAAGAGTTCCGCCAGATCTTCAACGAAGGGTGGCGCAACCAGCGCAACAACTTCTACGTGAAGAATCTGCACGGCACGGATTGGCCGGCCATGAAAAAAATGTATGAGCCGTTGCTCGCGCACGTGAATCACCGGGCCGATCTGAACTACCTGATCGACAACATGGGAGCCGAAACGGCGATCGGGCACTCGTATGTGCGCGGCGGCGATTATCCCGAAGTCCCGAACGGCAGCGGTGGCCTGCTTGGCGCCGATTTCACGGTAGAGAACGGACGGTATCGTCTCGCGCGCATTTACGACGCGGAAAGCTGGAATCCCGAATTGCGCGCGCCGCTCGCGACGCCGGGCGTGAACGTGTCACGCGGCGATTACATCCTTGCCATCAACGGCGTGGAGCTGCGGGCGCCGGACAACATCTATCGTCTGCTCGACGGTACCGCGAACCGTCAGACGGTGCTCACCGTGAACAGCCGCCCCGACATGCAAGGCGCGCGCACGATCACGGTGTTGCCGCTCGCCAATGAGCAGGGGCTGCGCACGCGGGCGTGGGTGGAATCGAACCGTCGCTACGTGGACAGCGTATCCAACGGCAAGTTGGCCTACGTGTACCTCCCCAACACGGGGCAGCCGGGCTACACGAGCTTCAATCGCTACTACTTCGCGCAGCAGGACAGACAGGGCGTGGTGGTGGATGAACGCTTCAACGGCGGCGGCTCGGCGGCGGACTACATCGTCGATCTGCTTGGTCGCGATTACGACGGCTACTTCAACAACCCCGTCGGCGAACGGTATCCGTTCACGAGCCCGGCGAACGGCATCTGGGGCCCGAAGGTCATGATCATCAACGAAATGGCCGGATCGGGTGGTGATCTCATGCCGTACATGTTCAAGCGTCGCAAACTCGGCCCGCTGGTGGGGGCTCGCACGTGGGGTGGGCTCGTCGCCACGACGGACACGCCGCCGTTCGTGGACGGTGGCTCCATGATCGCGCCGCGCTTCGGGTTCTTCTCGCGCGACAACAAGTTCGCTGTCGAGAACGAAGGCGTGGCGCCGGACATCGACGTGGAGAATTTCCCGAAGGATGTGATTGGTGGCCGCGACCCGCAGCTCGAACGCGCCACGCAGGAAGCGATGCGCCTGCTCGGCACGTACAAGGACGATCGGCTCAAGACCGAGCCGACCTCACCCGTGTGGGGACGTCGTGGGCGCTGATTCGGGCATGCTACGGCACTGATCGTCGGAACTGCGCACACAGTGGCATCCGAGGCACAGAGGCCACAGAGCGTACTCCACCAGTTTGGCGGGGTAGGCTCCGTGGCCTCTGTGTCTCGGATGTCTCGGTGAATGCAGTTCAACGAGGCCTGTTCACATGTGTACCTTGAGTTATGGCGACGTCCATAAATCCCAGCAGTAGGTCAATATCCGAACATGGCATCGAGACCAGCGGGAAAGCGGTCCTCCGCTGGATGTGGGAGCGTGCCCGGGCGCGGTTACCGCGGCCGCCCGTGGCGCCGTTGCGCCCGGTCGCTCCGGCGTTGGAGTTCCTGCACGCCAATCGCAGCGAGCCGGCGCTGACGTGGATTGGCCATTCGTCGCTGCTGCTGCAGTTGGGCGGGGCCAATCTGCTCTTCGATCCGGTGTTCAGTCGTGTGGCGTCGCCCGTGCGCTTTGCCGGACCGCGCCGGCATCAGCCACCAGGGCTGACCCTCGAACAACTGCCGCCCATCGACGCGGTGCTGTTGTCGCACAATCACTACGATCATCTGGATCGACCGTCGGTCCGGGCACTCGCCCGCCAGTCTGGAGGCGCGCCGCGCTTCATCGTGCCGCGCGGCACCGAGCAGTGGTTCGCGCGCAATTTGCCGACGACGCGTGGGGTACGGCCGCACATCGAGCCGCTCGACTGGTACGGCGAAACAGCATTGCCACCGACGCTCACCGTGCATTTCGAACCGGTGCAGCACTGGTCGAACCGTTCGGGGTTCGATCGCAACAAGTCATTGTGGGGCAGCTACGCTGTGCTGCATCCCTCCTTTCGTTTCTGGTTCTCCGGAGACTTGGGGTACTCGCCAGCGCCTTCGCGCATTGGTGAGAAGCACGGACCATTCGACGCCGCGGCCATTGCGATTGGCGCGTATGAGCCGCGCTGGTTCATGAAAGCGCAGCATGTGAACCCCGACGAGGCCGTGCAGGTCATGCTCGATGTGCGTGCCAAGCAGGCGATCGGTGTGCATTGGGGGACCTTTGCGCTGACCGACGAGCCGCTGGACCAGCCGCCCATCGATCTGGCAGACGCCCTGGCGACGCGCGGCATCGCCGCAGAGCGCTTCCGCGTGCTGCGGCACGGGGAAACGCTCCGCTACTGAGATCAGTCCGTCGACCCGGCGGCGTTGTCGGTGCGATTGCTGAGATAGACGAGCAACGGCGGGCAGCCCATGAGCAGCGTGGCGGGCCACCAGAGCATAGAGCGTCCGCTGCGACGCAGATCACGCCACAACCACGTCAGGACCAGGGCCGTGAAGACGCCCATGTCGTTCCAGGCCATGAAGACCATGGGGTCTTGCCGCAACGTCATCCACGCGTGGCTGAGTCCTGCAGCGACGGATCCGTGTTGTTGCATCCACGTGTAGAACGACCACTGCTCATAGGCGAAAAAGAGCAGTGCCATCGTGACCAGCACCATGCGCCGCATCAACCGGGCGGCCGGTCGTACTGTTCGGTGGGGAGCGCGAACGCCTTCTTGAGCGCGGGGTCGCCATTGATGCCGACGACGCGCTGCGCGATGTAATCTCCGATTACCGGCCCGAACTTGAACCCTTCGGCCTGACCGAGTCCGGCGATCCACGCATTGGTGGTGTCGGGGACGTGATCGACGATGAAGTTCTGGTTCACGCTCGATTCGTAGTGGCACGCCCGCGTTTCGAGCAGCGGCGCATTGGCGAGGATCGGGAATCGCGCGGCCAGAAATCGTCGGGCGCCATCCACACGGTCCTGATTGGTCCACCGTGAGCTGAGATCGGGATCTTGCAGCGTGGGGTCTGCCGCCGCGGGTGCGGGGGCGGGTGCGGCGGTTCCTGCCGGCGGGGCTGGCGGCGCGATGGCGCCGCGCACGCGAAAGCCGCGGCTGTCGACGGGCAACATGGGCCAGCCAGTGACGCCCGGAAAGTTGAAGCTCGGCAGGTTGGGAAACTGAAAGCGCGTGTCGCCCTGCGGTACGCCGAAATAAAGGGCGTGTCCGATGGGAATACGCGACCGGTTCTCCATGTACGGAAACAACTTGCGGAGCCACGGCCCGCAGGCGAATACATAGGCATCGCCGCGGATGACGGTACCGTTGTCGAGGATCACGCCATCCATCTTGCCGTTCACGATGGGCCCGGGGCGTACGCGGCCGATCACGAGTTCGGCGCCGAGTTTCTGGGCAATGGCGGCGACCGCCTGCGTCGCGGCGCGGCAGCGCACGACGCCCGCATCGGGTTCGGTGATGGCAACGGTGATGTCATCGGCCTTGATGACCGGCCACCGCTTGCGCGCTTCGTCGCCAGTGAGCACTTCGTGGCGAACGTTATTGGCTTTCCACAGGTCGATCGTCTTGGTGATGAACGGCTCGCGGGTGGCGCGCATGATGACGTCGCCGGTCTCATGGAAGAACGACGTACGGAAGGGTTTGGCCCATTCCTCCTCGAAGAGCTTCCAGCGTCCGATCGCGGTCCGTGCCCAGGGCGTCCAGAGTTCGCCGGAGGCGCGGTCGCCGTACGACGAACGGATACCGCGTGTCTCGTCCCCACTGGTGGAGCGGGAGTTCCCCGGGCCGTATTGGTCGATGAGAGTGACCTTCACGCCGCGTGTGCGGAGGTGATACGCGGTCCATCCCCCCCAGGCGCCGGCGCCGACGATCACGACATGGGTGCTGCTCTCGGCGGTACCGCGTCCCCGTTCGACGCCTTTGGCAGGTGCGGCCGGAAAGGCGACTGGCGGTGCGCAGCCGGTGGCGAGGAGAGCACCAGCGCTGGCGCCGGCGATGCGCAGAAAATCGCGGCGAGGGAGCGCGGCGTCCGTGGACGGCACGTCCAGGTTACGCGTGTCCGCGTCGCCATCACGCGGCGCCGTGAGGCACTCGGGAACATCCGGGGTATCAGAAGCGTCCATTTGCCGAAAATGTCGGTCAACCGCTCGACCCGCAATGCGCGCGACCCCGTTCCCGGTAGATCGTTGGGCCTTGCCAGCGAAATGCCTTTCTCGCACGTTCCTTTGCCATGCCTCGCACTTCCAAGTTTTCCGGACTCTTCCTGCTCGCCGTCGTGGCGACGAGCGCTTTTGCGGCGGCGCGCATCACGGCGCAGCAGCCTCTCGCCCCCGGGTATGCCCTGCGGGACGGGAAAGACACGGTGCCGATGTACAGCGACTCGCAGGCGACGGCCGGACAAGCCGTCTGGACGAAGACCTGCTCCGAGTGCCACGAGTCGAAAGACGTGACCGGGGCGGATTTCCGCACCAAGTGGGCCGGGCAGCCGGTCTTCACGTTGTTCGAACAGATCCGGACGACGATGCCCGATGGTAATCCTGGTTCGCTTCCCAAAGAAGACTATGCGGCGGCCATGGCGTACATCTTCAAGTTGAATGGCCTCACGC
The DNA here is from genome assembly GCA_027484025.1 of bacterium. Taxonomy (GTDB): domain Bacteria; phylum Gemmatimonadota; class Gemmatimonadetes; order Gemmatimonadales; family Gemmatimonadaceae; genus Gemmatimonas. Next base: position 16,834 of record JAIXTI010000206.1, on the reverse strand, counting down.
CGGGCGCGGCGCCTTTCACCCCGGATTCGGTGGCCCTCGCCACGGTCAAGCTGATCCTGCCGCCGGCGCCGCCGTCGCCCTGACGGCTGTCACAGCCACGCTGGTCTTGCACGCGGCCCCCGGTGACGCCGGGGGCCGCGTTTTTGTTGTCACTTCCGACGACGGGAACTTTTCGGGACGAATCGGTCGGATTTAATGCCCGCGAAGTGCGCAAAAGTATTGACAGTACGGAATGCTGGTCGTAGCGTCCCTCCCGTTCGCGTTTCGTCACAGTTGTTCCAGAATTGCGTTGTTGGCACGCGGCACCGTTTTGGTGCGCGGCCTGACCGTTCTGGTGTGCGTGCATCGGACATCGCTGTACATCAACCGCATCACTCCCGCCTCACTGCGCGCGCGTCTTCCGCGTACGCTCCCGACATATCGCTGCGACGTCCCGCACACGGGATGTCTGGCAACAACACGAGTTTGCGGAGCGCTCCAGGGCTCTGCGCTTGAAAGTGGCATGACCAACGGACCGTATCCCCTTCGGGTGGAGCGGGGCGTTGGGGTCATGTCATGGCCGGTCACAATATCGTGTGGCCGGCAGGTGATCCTGAGATGGGGAGTCACGAGATGCGATTGTTCGTACCCGCTGCGTTCGCACGTGGCGAGCGAGGCTGCTCGCCACCACACGCCACATCATTCCGCGCGCCTGTGATGCGCCGTCTGGCCACATCACTTCTTGCGGTCGTGGCGGCCGTGGGACTGGCAACGCCGCCCTCCTTGTCGGCGCAGGGTGCCGGTGGGACCGTTACCGGTCGCGTGACCGACGGGGCCACGGGGCAGCCGATCCAGCAGGCCCGCGTCCTGGTGCAAGGCACGCAGGTCGGCTCTCTGACCGCGGAAAACGGCCGCTACACGCTGCGCGTCCCGACGAGCGGGGCGGTCGTGCTCGAAGTGAGTCGCATTGGCTACGAGGCCAAGAAGGTGACCGTGACGATCAGCGGCACGGCCCCTGTTACGCAGGACGTGGCGCTCACGCAGGCCGCCTTCTCGCTGTCCGCCGTCGTCACCACGGTGACGGGCCAGCAGCGCAAGGTCGAATTGGCCAACGCCACCACGCAGATCGCCGTGGCCGAAAAGGTCGCGGAGTTGCCCGTGTCGAACATGGGTCAGCTGCTCTCCGGCCGTGCGGCCGGTGTGCAGGTCGTGTCGGCGGGTGCCACGGGCGCCGGCTCGCGTATCCGTATTCGCGGTCAGGCGTCGCTGTCGCTGTCCAACGATCCGGTCGTCATCATCGACGGTGTCCGTATGTCGTCGGCGTCGGGCAGCTCCTCCATCGGTGTCGGCGGCTCCACGCCGTCGCGTCTCGATGACCTCAATCCTGAGGAAATCGAAAACATCGAAGTCGTGAAGGGCCCGTCGGCGGCCACGCTGTATGGCACGGAAGCGGCCAACGGCGTGATCAACATCACCACCAAGCGCGGCAAGGCGGGCAAGACCCGCTGGAACGTGTACACGGAAAACGGTGCGATCACCGATCCGAACACGTACCCGCTCATGTACTACGGCTGGGGCACCCAGCTCAGTGGCGCGGCGGCCGGTACGCGCGTCCGCTGCCCCGCCATCTCGATCGCGGCGTCCATCTGCCGCGCCGACAGCCTTCGCGTCGGTAACGCGTTCCTCATCGACAGCTTGTCGCCGGTCGATCAGGGCGCCCGCCAGCAGTACGGCATGCAGGTGTCGGGTGGCACCGAAAAGGTGCAGTTCTTCGTGTCCGGCGAGACCGAAGTGGAAACCGGCATCTACAAGATGCCCGAAATCGAAATCAACCGCCTGAAGACCGAACGGGGCGTTTCGAGCATTCCGTCCAATCAGGTGCGCCCGAACGCGCTCGATCGCAACAGCTTGCGCGCGAACGTGACGGCGCAGATTACCCCCAAGGCGACGCTGTTGGTCTCCTCGAGCTACATCAACAGCCGTCAGCGCCTCCCGCAGAACGAGGACAACGGTAACGGCCTCATGGTGGGCATGCTCGGCGGCGAGTGGCGTGAAGACCTGGTCGACGGCCGTGGTGTCAAGCTGCTCGGCTGGCGCGCCTTCCCCATGGGCGATATCCTCGCCCGTACCACCAGCCAGGCGATCAACCGCTTCATCAACAGCGCGCAGGTGCAGTACAACCCGGTCAGCTGGCTCACCACCCGCGCCACGATCGGTTCCGACTTCACGTCGCGCAGCGATGTCGGTATCAACCTCTTTGATCAGGGCGTGCTCGGTGTGAACCGCGTGGGCCAGATCAGCGCCAACCGCGCTGAGCTCAACCAGCAGACGGTCGATCTCGGTGGTACGGCGAACAAGCAGGTGTTCCCGTGGCTGAACTCGAAGACGTCCGTGGGTATGCAGTACATCCGCAACTCGTTCGGTCAGTCGGAAGGCACGGGCCAGTCGTTGCCCCCGGGCGCGACCACCATCACGGCGGGCGCCGTGCGCAACGCGTCGCAGTCGTTCGATGAGCGTCGTACGCTTGGCTACTATGTCGAGCAGGTGTTCTCGGTGAACGAGAAGCTGTTCCTCACCGCCGGTATGCGCCGCGACGCGGCCAGCGCCTTCGGTAAGGACTTCCGCGCCGTCAATTATCCAAAGGTCGGCGCCTCGTGGGTCGTGTCGGATCAGGGCTTCTTCCCGGCCACCACTTGGATCAACTCGTTGCGTCTGCGTGCCACGTACGGTGCCTCCGGCCAGATCCCGGGCGCGACCGACGCGCTCCGCTTCTTCTCGCCGTTCGCCACGACTATCTCCGGACAGGCGGATCAGCCGGGCGTGACACTTGGCGCGCTGGGTAACTCCACGCTCCGCCCGGAGTATTCGGCTGAAACGGAAGGTGGCTTCGACCTGACGATGTTCGACGGCAAGTCGAACTTCGAGCTCACCTATTACAACAAGAACACCACCGATGCGCTCATCGAGCGTCGTGTGGCCCCGTCCATTGCCGGCGTGACGTCGCGTTTCGAGAACATCGGTAACGTGCGCAACTCGGGCCTGGAAATCGTGTACAACCAGAAGGTGATCTCGAGCGACAAGCTCGGTTTCGACTTCGTGCTCACCGGCTCGACGAACAAGAACGAGCTCATCACGCTTGGCGAAGGCGTGAGCCCGATCCCGTCTGGTAACCGTAACACGCAGCTCAACTCGCCGGGCTTCCCGCTGTATGGTTTGTGGGGCCGTACGTACACGTACAACGATGCGAACGGCGACGGCATTCTGGTCGCGGGTGAGATGACGTACGGCAACAACACGTTCATTGGCCCCAGCTTCCCCACGCGCGAATTGGCGTTCACGCCCTCGCTCGAACTGTTCGGCCGCAAGCTCCGCATCTCGGGCCAGATGGATTCCAAGTGGGGCATGAAGAAGCTCAACAACACCAAGCGCCACCAGTGTCAGGCGGGTATCTCGTGCCAGGGCCTGTACGCCGGCGCGCCGCTCGAGGAGCAGGCGAAGGCCGTCGCGGCGGCTGCGTCGATCTTCACCGGCTTCTACGAAGACGGTTCGTTCACGCGCTTCCGTGAGCTCTCGATGTCGTACCAGATGCCGAACAGCTGGGCCAAGGCCCTCAAGGCCGAGCGCTGGAATGTCGTGCTCACCGGCCGTAACCTGGGCGTCTGGACGCCGTTCACCGGCGTCGACCCCGAAACCACCGTCGGCAACGGCGACGCGCGCGGTAACGAGGAGTTCTTCTCCACGCCGCCGATGCGCTACTTCACGTTCCGCATGAACTTCAACTTCTGATCGAGGCGAGCACGCTTCTATGCGATATTCTTTCGTGACTCGTCGGTTCATCCGTCCGGCGAGTGCAGTATTCCTCGCCGTCGGAGTGGCGGCGGGCTGTTCCACCGATACGCTCGAGATCACCGATCCCGACGTTCTGAACGTAGGCGATTACACCACTGTCGCCGGCGCCACGCCGTTGCGGCTTGGCGTGATCGCGGACTTTCAGAACGTCTACAGCGGCAACCCGAGCCTGGAGAATATGATCGTTGTGACCGGCAACGTGTCCGACGAGATGTACTCCACGGATACGTTCGACGGCCGCCTCTTTCCGAACCAGCGGGCGATGAACGACAATCTGCCCGAAATGGACGTGTTCTACCGCAACCTGCATCGTGTGCGGGCGGGCGCGACCCGTACGATCAACGTGCTCAAGAAGGTGGCGCCTACGCCGGTCCAGAACATCGGTGAGATGTACGGCATCCGCGGCTTCACCGAGACGTTCTTCGCCGAGGCGTACTGCTCCGGCGTGCCGTTCTCCGAGGAGACGGATGCGGGCACGGAGTTCGGCAGCCCGCAGACCACGGTACAGGTCTATGCCCGAGCCCTCGCCAGTTTCGACTCGGCGCTTGCCAGTGCTGGCACCGACACGCGCGTGCAGAACATCGCCCGCATCGGTCGTGCGCGCGTGCTGCTGAACCAGGGACGCTTCGACGATGCCGCGGCGGCCGTGGCGGCGGTGCCTACGAATTTCGCGTGGGTGACGGCGCACTCCACGTCGTCGGCGCGTCAGGAGAATGGCATGTGGAACGCGCTGACGGTGGCGAATTCCCGCTATGCCATTGTGTTGCCTGACGCGCAGGGACGTGGTGAAGGCATTAACGGCGTCGCCTTCCTGACGACGCCAGCCGATCCGCGTATCCCGTGGGTGGCATCCACGCGTACGGGATTCAACGGCTCCAGCCGCAACCTCCCCACGCAGCTCAAGTACGATCGTACGACGGGTGCGGTGGTGGCGAACGGCGTCGAAGCGCGCCTCATCGAGCTCGAGGCACGTTTGCGTCGCGACACGCCGGCTGATCGTGAAGCGGTGTTCGCAGGACTGAACAGCCTGCGCGCCACGGCGATCTCTCCGGCGATGCCCGCGTTGGCCGGCTCGGCGCCTGCCACGCAGGAAGCAGCGGTTACGCTGTTGTTCGAGGAGCGCGCCAAGTGGCTCTATCTCACCGGCCACCGCCTGGGCGACCTGCGTCGCCTCGTGCGGCAGTACGGTCGTGCGGCCAACACGGTGTTCCCGACGGGCAACCTGCCGTCGCCGCTCGCCGGTGTGTATGGCAACGACGTCAATCTTCCCATCCCCTTCGACGAAAAGAACAATCCGAAGGCGCCGGGCGGGTGCATCGACCGCAACCCGTAATGGGTTAGGGTAGCAAAACGAGCGGCCGTCAGACGAGAGTCTGGCGGCCGCTTTTGCGTTGGGGTCGGTGTCGGTGTCTGGGTCGGTGTCGTCGTGTGATCCGCATCGTCGGCCGGCCACGCCCCGGTGCCTGGCGCCACTTCGGGGGCGGCCGTGCGCCTAGGCTCGCGGGGCTCGCCGGCGCCGGCGAGCCACGCGAGCCTAGGCGCACGGCCACCCCCGAAGTGGCGCGACAGGCCGGGCACCCCGCCCGGGCCTCCTGACCAGCCGCCGCACCACACCACGCCTGCCGCAGCGTCAGCGCCCGCTAGCCGCCCGACCCAAGTCCACCGCCTTGAAGCCCTGATCGCCCCAGCCGATCACGAACACGCTGAACCCTTCCTTCATGCGCTTCTCGATGTCCGGCGCGCCGGCCGGATAGCCGCACGGGACCTTGAATTCCTTGCACGCCGAAAGCACCGACTGAATCGCCGCTTCCCACGCTGCTTCGTCGAACTTGCGCTGACCGCTCGCGTCCGTCGTGGTGAACACGCCGCGCAGCGTCCCGGCACCCGGGAAGAGCACGCCCACACCAGGCACCGCGGCAATTTCGCGAATGTGCGACAGCCCTTCCTTGCTCTCCACGATCGTGAAGTTGTACAGCTCCCCCTTGGGGTTGAGCGGCCACAAGTCGGCGCGCTCCTTGTACTCCTTCTCGCTCATGCCCCAACGGGCAGGCGCGTTGCCCACATCGTCCGAACGCGTACCGCCCTTCGACTTGAAGCGGAGTGCAGCGATCCCCTGACGAAGCTCGGCCGCATTGAGCACGTCGACGAACACGATGCCGTTCACCCCTTCGTTGAGCTGCTTCCCGATGCGCGCCACTGCGGCTGCCGGGTCGGGGGCAATCTCCATGGTCTTCACGAAAATGGGATGCGTGAAACGCGGGTTCTTCCCCTTGGAAAGCGCACCGCCCGTGTCCATCGCCTTGGCGAATTCCGTGAATGGCGGAAACGTCTGTTCGAAGTTGTACTCCATGGTGCCTTCGAACACGTAGTCGAGTCGCTTGTAGGCCAACGCTTCGGCAGCCAGCTGGCTCATCGACTTGAGCGAGTCGGCGGGGAGCGCCGGCTGACCCGGGCGCGCGCGCCGGTTGGCGGGGGCGTACAGCCCGAACACGGGCTTGTTGGCCGCGACCAGATCGATGACGGGGTTGAGCCGTTGCTGCGCGGACGCAGACGACGAGGGAAGCAAGCCGAGGGCGAGGGTCGCCGTGGCCGACAACAGCAGGCGGGAACGCACGAAGTGTCCTCCGAGGTGGGGTAGGGGAGGCAAAGGGAAGGAATCCTGCACAAGCAACGGACCAGCACCCCGAAGCGCTGAGGCACGTCGGGTAATGAACTTGCTGGCCGGGTGTTCCGTAAGACGAACACTTTCACGATCTTACACGTAATTCAGCATAGAGTAATTCCGGGCGCCGCGATCCCTCCTGCGTCGTCCACCCGACCACACCCGACTGCGCCTGGAGGCCCGGGGATGAAGTCGTTGGTAGCTGCTGGTACTGGTTGTCTTGCGTTGCTCACCGTGGCTCTGGTCGATCGTCCACACGACGACACGCCCATCACCGGTGATCGCGCGCCTGTGGCGTCGACACCGGTGTCGTACGATCTCTCGTTTGTGAACGGTGCGGCCGATCCCGTGCGCGAGTCGACCACGCGCGCGAGTCGGCGCGTCGGTCACCCGGTCATCAAGCCGGCCACCGCCACGATGACACCGGCCGCACTCGGCGACGTCGTCAAGAAAACGTGCGCCGGTTGTCACAGTGATCAGCGCAAGCAGGGCAACCTGTCGCTGCAAACCTTCGACCTCAGCACCATCGGGCAGACGGCGCCCGAAGTGGCCGAGAAGATGATCAACAAGTTGCGCACCGGCATGATGCCGCCGCCGGGGCGCGCGAAGCCGGGCGGTGACACACTGCAGGTGCTGCTCGAAACACTCGAGCGCACGATGGACGCGCGCTATGCCGCCGATCCCAATCCGGGAACGCGCGCGTTTCAGCGCCTCAATCGAGCGGAGTACGAGCGCGCGATTCGCGATGTACTCGCAGTCGATATCAAGGCCGATTCGTGGCTGCCGCTGGACACCAAGAGCGCCAACTTCGACAACATCGCCGACGTGCAAACGCCGTCGGCGACGCTGCTCGACTCGTACCTCGATGCGGCAAGCGAAATCAGCCGACTGGCAGTTGGTGATCCCAAGGCGAGTGTCTCGACGAGCACCTACAAGATTGCACGTCTCGCGTCGCAGCTCGATCAGGTGGAGGGCGCGCCCATGGGTACGCGTGGCGGTGCGTCGGTGACGCACACGTTCCCGGCCGATGGCGAGTACGTCTTCACCGTCACGCTGCACGCCATTCCCACCGGTCAGCTGTTCGCGAGCACCGCACCATTCGACGAGAAGATCGAAGTGTCGGTCAACGGCGAGCGTGCCGCGATCCTCGAAGTCGATCGCGGTATGTCGCAGGCCGATCCGCAGGGAATGGAGATGAAGACCAAGCCCATCCCCATCCGCGCCGGCCCGCAGCGCATCTCGGCGACGTTCGTGCGCACGTTCGAAGGTCCGGTCAACGACAACATCACGCCGCTCGGACATAGCATCGCCGACACGCAGATTGGGGCGCAGGCGGGCATCACGGTGCAGGCGCACATTCAGAACTTCGCGGTCACGGGCCCGTTCAACCCCACCGGCGTGTCCGACACACCGAGCCGTCGTCGCATTTTCAGTTGCCGTCCCATGTCGGCGGTTGAAGCGCGCCCCTGCGCCGAGCGCATTCTCTCGCGCCTTGGTACGCAGGCGTATCGTCGGCCCGTGTTGGCGAACGATCTCAAGGGCCTGATGTCGTTCTACGACGAAGGGGCCAAGGAAGGCGGCTTCGAACTCGGCATCCGCAGCGCGCTCGAAGCGATGCTGTCGAGCCCGCATTTCATCTTCCGCATCGAAGAAGTGCCGACGGCGGCCAAGGGACGCGTCGCGGTGAATGGCGTCGACCTCGCGTCGCGCTTGTCGTTCTTTTTGTGGGGCGCACCGCCCGACTCGCAGCTGATCGCGCTTGGACGCAGTGGCCGTCTCAACGACACGACGGTGATGGTGCAGCAAACCAAGCGCATGCTGGCCGACCCGCGCAGCGAGGCGCTCTCCACGCGCTTTGCGTCGCAGTGGCTGCGGTTGCAGGACATCGACCTGGTGCATCCCGATGCCAACCAGTTCCCCGATTTCCGCGAACAGCTGGCCATCGACATGCGGCACGAGACGGAACTGTTCTTCTACAATCTCGTGCGTGAGAACAAGAGCTTGCTCGATCTGTTCACGGCGAACTACACCTACGTGAACGAGTCGCTCGCACGCCACTACGATATTCCCGGCGTGGTGGGTAACGAGTTCCGCAAGGTGAACTATCCTGCCGGCTCGCCGCGTAGCGGCATTTTCGGACATGGCAGCGTGCTCACGCTGACCTCGGTGGCCAACCGCACGTCGCCGGTGTTGCGCGGCAAGTGGGTCATGGAAGTGCTCATGGGATCGCCGCCGCCACCGCCGCCGCCAAACGTGCCCGATCTCGAGAAGACCGAGGGCGCCAAGGAAGGCCGACTGCTCACCACGCGCGAGCGCATGGAGATTCACCGCGCCAACGCGACGTGCAAATCGTGTCACCAGTTCATCGATCCCATCGGACTCGCGCTCGACAACTTCGACGTGATGGGGCGCTGGCGCATTCGCGAGAACGGCGCTCCGCTCGACACGCGCGGTGACTATTACGACGGTACCAAGATCACGAGCCCGGCCGAACTGCAGCAGGCGATGCTCAAGCGTCCTGTGCCGCTCATGCGCTCGTTCACGCAGAATCTCATGGCGTATGCCCTTGGCCGTCGCGTGGAGTGGTATGACGCGCCGACCGTGCGTCGGATCGAGGCGGCCGCGCGCGTGAACAACTACAAGCTCAACGACTTCATCGTCGGCGTGGTGAAGAGCGACGCGTTCCGGTCACGGAAGGTGGTGGCTCAAACTGCGCCCGTCACGCCGTCCACGTCTGCGACTGTTCCGGCTGGTGGCCGGAGCCGCTGATCCCCGCACTTCACACGACCCGGAGACCGACCGAATGTATTTTCTGAGCGGAAAGGCCATGCCGCGCCGTCAGTTCCTGCAGGGGATGAGCGCCTCGATCGCCCTGCCGTATCTCGACGCGATGATTCCCACTGGCCGCGGCGCGTTCGGCGCCGCCAAGCAGGCCCCGCGCCTCGTGGCCATCGAGATGGTGCACGGCGCGGCCGGTTGCAACGAGTGGGGCGCCAAGATGAACCTCTGGTCGCCCGCAGCTACTGGCAGCCAGTACGACCTGTCGCCCACCGCCCTGACGTCGCTCGAACAGTATCGTGAGTACCTCACGATCATCAGCAACACCGATGTGCGCGAGGCGGAGCCCACCTCGCCCAACGAGATCGGGGGGGACCACTTCCGGTCGAGCGCGACGTTCCTCACGCACATGCATCCGCGTCAGACGGAAGGCTCGGACGTGCGAGTGGGTACGTCGCTCGATCAGATGTATGCCCGTCGCTATGGGCAGGACACGCCCATTCCGTCGATGCAGTTGTGCATCGAAAACGTCGATCAGGCCGGCGGCTGCGCGTATGGATACGCCTGCGTGTATACCGACTCCATCAGCTGGGCGTCGCCCACGGAGCCGCTGCCGGTCATTCGCGATCCGCGTGTGGCGTTCGAGAAGTTGTTCGGCGTTGGTGGTACGAGCGCCGAGCGCGCGGAGCGTCGTCGGACACGTCGAAGCATTCTCGACTTCGTGTCGGGAGAAATGTCCACCATGAAGGCGATGCTTGGCCCCGAAGACAAGGTGCGACTCGATCGCTATCTCACCGACATTCGCGAGGTGGAGCGCCGCATTCAGCGTGTGGAAGCCCGCAACATGAATGGTGAAGTGCGCGAGATGCCGGAAGCACCGGCCGGGGTGCCCGACTCGTTTGCCGAACACGTGAAGCTCATGTTCGACATTCAGGCGCTGGCGTTCGCCGCCGACATTACGCGCGTCTTCTCGTTCAAGATGGGGCGCGACGGATCCAGCCGGACGTATCCGGAGAGCGGCACCGACAAGCCGTTCCACCCGGCGTCGCACCATGGCGGCACTGAACGTGGTGTGCGCGACTTCCACATGATCAACAAGTACCACGTCTCCATGCTGCCGTACTTCCTGGACAAGCTCAAGAGCATTCAGGAAGGCGAAAGCAACATGCTCGACAAGACGATGATCATTTACGGTTCGCCCATGGGCGATTCGAACTTGCACAACCATCGTCGCTGCCCGCTCATTCTGCTTGGCAAGGCGGAGAATCGTCTCGCTGGCAATACGCACATCAAGGCCGCCGACGGCACCCCGATGGCCAACGCGATGCTCAGCATGATGCATACGCTTGGTCTCGATGACGTGACCACGTTCGGCGACAGCAACGGTGTCCTCAACCTGAACGCTCATGCCTAAGGGGCCGTCCGGCGCGCGCATGCGTGCCATGATGGGAGCCGCGCTCTGTGCCACGACGCTGTTGTTGGCGGCGGCGCGTAGCAACCCCACGGAGACGCCGTTGGCCGACGCCGTCATGCGTGGTGACACGTCGAAGGTGCGCGTGCTCATCAAGCAGGGCGTCGACGTGAATGCGTCGCAGCCCGACGGCATGTCGGCGCTGCATTGGGCGTCGCAGCGCGGCGATCTCGCGTCGGCGCAGGTGCTGGTGTATGCCGGAGCCCGCGTCGATGCGATGACGCGCAACGGGAATTATACGCCGCTGCATCTGGCGGCCCGCGATGGACGTGCGGCGGTGGTGAAGCTGCTGCTGGCCAATGGGGCCGATCCGTTGGCGGCGACCAGCACCGGTGGTGCCACGGCGCTGCACTTCGCGGCGGGGAACGGCAATCCGGAGAGTGTGCAGGCGTTGCTGGCGAAGGGCGTACCGGTGGATATCCGCGAAACCGCGTGGGGGCAGACGCCGCTCATGTGGGCCGCCGCGTACAACCGCGTGGCCGCCGTCGACGTGCTCATCAAGGCAGGCGCGGGGCTCGAAGCGGCGTCGAAGATCGATGACATCCCCAAGCAGGAGCGCGACATCCGTACCGTGCTCGTCGCGCGCGGTCGTCGTGTGGCGGCACTCAAAGCGGCGGAATCCCCGTTGGCGCCGAGCAATGTCACGCCGAACATCACGCCGGCGGCTGCGGCATCGGCGCCGGTGCCATCGGTGCCGGTCGTCGCGTCAACCGCGCCCGCGGCGAAGCCTGCGACTGCGGCGCCTGCCGCCACCGCGCCGGCACGTCCCGCTGCCGCGCCGACTGGGGCCGCTGCCGTTCCCGGCGCCGTGCGCGCCAGTGGCGACTCGGCGCGTCCCGCCACTGGCTTTCAGCAGCGCGGCCCGTCGTACGGGGAGTTGATCGGCAACAAGGGAGGGCTCACGCCGTTGCTCTTCGCGGTGCGCGAAGGCAACGACGACGTGATGCTGCGCCTCCTCGCGGCCGGCGCCAATATCAACCATGTGAGCGAAGGCGACCATACGTCGCCGCTGCTCATGGCCACGATCAACGGGCGCTTCGACATGGCGCGCGTGCTCATGGAGAAGGGCGCCGATGTGAAGCTGGCGAGTGATGCCGGCGCCACGCCGCTGTACGCCGTGATCAACACGCAGTGGGCCCCCAAGTCGCTCTATCCGCAGCCCACCGCGCAGATGCAGCAGAAGATCTCGCACCTCGAGCTCATGGAAATGATGCTCAAGGCGGGTGCCGATCCGAACGTGCGGCTCAAGAAGCATTTGTGGTTCATGTCCTACAACTTCGACCTGCTCGGCGTGAATACGGTGGGCGCGACGCCGTTCTGGCGTGCGGCCTACGGGCTCGATGTGCCGGCGATGAAGCTGCTCGTGCAGTACAAGGCCGACCCGACGGTGCCGACGATCAAGCCCATCGGGCGACTGCCGGGCGATGACGCACCCGAAGAGGGCGCGGCGGGCGGCGCTGATCCGTCGGGCTTGCCCCCCATTCCCGACGGCGGCCCGGGCGTGTATCCCATTCACGCGGCGTCAGGTGTGGGCTACGGCGAAGGCTTCGCGGCCAATTCGCATCGGCATGCGCCGGACGCGTGGATTCCCGCGGTGAAGTACTTGATCGAGGAGATCAAGGCCGACCCGAACGCGCGTGATCACAACGGCTACAATCCGTTGCACCACGCGGCCGCGCGTGGTGACAACGAGCTCATTCAGTATCTCATGAGCAAGGGCACCGACGTGAAGGCGTTGAGCCGCCGCGGCCAGACGACCGCCGACATGGCCAACGGGCCCGTGCAGCGAATTCCACCCTTCCTCGAAACGGTGGACTTGCTGGTCAAGCTGGGGGCCAAGAATTCCAATAAGTGCAAGAGCTGCTGACGGCTTCAGTCGTCGTGTGACAGCTCGTACTGGCGCTGGGCGTGCATACGCTCAGCGCCTTGTGCTTTGTCACGCTGTTTGGCGGCCTGCAGGGCCTTGGCCTGCGTGCCCGACGTCTTGATGGCGGGCAGGGTGAGCTGCTTTTCGAGCGCCGTGCTGTTGCAGGCTGGGCAGGCGGGGACGGTGCTGCCACGCACCAGCGTTTCGAAGCTGTGCTGGCAGGAGGTGCAGACGAAGTCAAAGATGGGCATATTGGCCGTAGCTCCCTGAGTTGCTCACGCGTAAACACACCACTTCGCTCTTCCCGGAGGAAATGCGATGCATCGTATGCGCCGTTCCACGAAGACCGCCGCCATCATGACGGTCGCCTCGTTGGCTCTCTCAATCCTCGCTGCCGCCCCACTCTCCGCACAAGCGGCAGAGGGGCGCCAAACGGTGGTTGGTGAGGGACAGCGCATAACGGCTACGCTCAGCCCGGGCATCCGCGTTGGGAAATTGCTCTGGGCGTCGGGGCAGCTCGGCACCAGTCCCACCGATACGACTATCGCGGGGCAGACCACGCGGGCCTTGGAAAGCACCGAAAAGGTGTTCAAGGCGGCGGGGACGACGCTCGCGGCCGCGGCCACCAAGTGCACCGTCTTTTTGACCGACGTGAAGGACTTTCAGGGGATGAATTCGGCGTACACCAAGTTCTTCCCCAGCAATCCGCCGGCGCGCTCCACGGTCGTTGTGGCGGCGCTCGTGGTGCCGGGCGGCAAAGTGGAGATCGAATGCCAGGGTGTGATTCCCTGATCCGTTGCGTGCTACTGGGCTCCGTGTAGTGGGCATGGCGCCGTAACGGTAGGACACGGATTAAACGGATGGAGCGGATGAGCGCGGATCTTTGGCCTCGAAGGGCTTATCCGCGTCCATCCGCTCCATCCGTTTAATCCGTGTCCCGCCGTGAACCGCCGTTGCTGACGCCCTACTTACCCGTCGGCCACACCACACCCTGCGAGCCGCGCGGCACCGCCCCAATGCCCTTGTAGCGGAACTTCTGGACGCGCTTGCCCTCGTAGGTCTCCGTCGTGTAGACGTTGCCCTTGGAGTCGCTGGCGATGCTGTGGACGGCGAAGAACTGGCCGGGCTGACGGCCACCGTCGCCGAACCACGTGAGAATTTCGAGCGACTGACGGTCCATCACGTACACGCGCTCGTTCTTGCCGTCGGCGAGATACAGGTACTTCTGCTGCGGGTCGCGCGAGAAGGCGATATCCCACACGGAGCCGTCGCCGCGCGTTTCCTTGGCGACCTGAATTTCCTTCACGAACTTGCCGTCTTTCTGGAACACCTGAATGCGGTCGTTCGGACGATCGCACACGTACACAAGCCCGTCGTTGGACGGTTCGGCGCAGTGCACCGGATTGCGGAACTGCTTCACCAGCGGCGCGGAGGGATCGTAGGGGGGCAGGCGCGCGTCGTCGGGCTTGTTGCCGTAGGCACCCCAGTATCGCTTGATGCGCCCGCTGTTCACGTCGATCACGGCCACACGCTTGTTGCCGTAGCCGTCGGCCACATACGCTTCGCCGGCTTTGGCATCGAACGTGATCTTGGCCACGCGACCGAAGTGGGACGTGTCGTTGCTGTTGGCTGCCTGCTTGGGCGCACCGTACTGCGCGAGGAACTTGCCGTCGTGAGAGAACTTGAGGATCTGTGAATCCATGGCGCCATTGCCGCCGATCCACACGTTGTCCTTGTCGTCGATGGCGACGCCGTGATTGGACGACGGCCAGTCGTAGCCGGCGCCCTGTCCGCCCCACGCCTTCACGAGGTTGCCCTCAGGGTCGAACTCGAGCACCGGCGGCGCGGAGCGGCAGCACTCCCCGATTTTGGGATTGCCGTCGGCACCGGCTTCCGTCCGCTGGTTGAGCGTGGAATCGCCGCGGTGGATGATGAACACGTGGTCGCGACTGTCGACGCCGACGCCGATGACCGAGCCCAGAATCCAGTGATTGGGAAGCGGCTTGGGCCAGAGCGGATCGACCTCGAACTTCGGGGCCTGCACCGTTTGGCGGTCGAAGGCCTGCAGGGTGGTCTGCGCGGCCGCGAGGGCCACCAGGCCGGCGGCCAGCAGCGACCAGCGCATCGTGGGACGGAACCTCGGCATTGCGTACTCCAAGGGGGCGGGGAGGTGCGCAGGCCCGTGTGCATCCTGCGCGACGGTGGTATTTTCGAACAGTTGCGCACCGTGGGAGGGAGACGGTGACGCCCGCGTCAGATCGAGTGGATCTGACGTGTCTGAAGCTACCCGCCTCTTCCCCCCTGTCCAGACAATCGTTGCGCTTCGGTCGTTTATGGACCGCGGTCGCGATGCTGGTAGCGTCACTGCTGCCGGTTCGCGCTGCGGTCGCCCACGAGATTCCGCGTCACGTCGGTGTACGCGCCTGGGTCGCTCCTGGCAGTGACCGTGTACGCCTGCTGGTGCAGGTGCCCATGGACGCTATCCGCGACGTGGATTTTCCAGTGCTCGCCAACGACGCGCTCGACCTGTCGAAGGCGCAGCCGTTCCTGCGTGATGCCGCGCAGCTGTGGATTGCCGATGCGCTCACGCTGCGCGACGGGGCCACGACGTTGTCCACGCCGCGCGTGATGGCGGTTCGCGTGGCGCTCCCTAGCGATCGCGCGTTCTCGACCTACGGCGGCGCCCTCGCGGCGCTCGCCACCATGCCGTCGGTCGACGTCAGTGGCATTCCACACGGCCAGCTCCGCCTGGAGGTGCAGCTCGACGTCCCCATCGGGGCGCGTGTGCGCGATCTCGTCATCGTCCCCACGTGGGCCAACCTCGGCGTGAACACCACCACCGTGCTTACGCTCGTGAACGAAGACGGGAGCGAGCGCGGCTACAGCTTTACGGGAAATCCCGGATCCGTCCGGGTAAACCCGCGCTGGTGGCATGCCGCGGGACTATTTGTCATTGAAGGCATGCAACACATGCTCGGCGGATTCGACCATCTGCTCTTTCTCCTCTGCCTCGTGCTGCCGTTCCGCAAGTTCCGGCCGCTGCTGGGCATCGTCACGTCGTTCACCGTGGCGCACTCGGTCACGCTGATCGCGAGCGCCTTGGGCTTTGCGCCCGATGTCGGGTGGTTCGCCCCACTCGTCGAAGTGATCATCGCGCTCTCCATCGTGGTGATGGCGGTATCCAACACCCTTGGCCCGCAGCTCGAGAAGCGATGGTTGGTAGCGTTCGTGTTCGGGTTGGTGCACGGGTTCGGCTTCTCGACAGCGCTGCGTGACACGCTGCAGTTTGCGGGATCGCATGTGCTCACCTCATTGCTGGCCTTCAACATCGGTGTCGAACTGGCTCAAGTAGGCGTGCTCCTCATGCTCATCCCCTTACTCGATATTCTGCTGCGTCGCGTGCCGGAACGTCCGGCGGTCATCGTCGGATCGGCGTTCATTGCGCACGAGGCGTGGCACTGGACCGGCAATCGATTCGCCGAGTTCCGCGCGTTCGACATCACGATGCCGGCATTCGATGCCGCGTTTGCGATGACGGCCATTCGCGTGCTCATGGCACTGCTCGTCCTGACCGGTGTGGCGTGGGTGCTGGGTGGTGTCGTTGCACGCATTTCCAAAGACCCGATCGCGCGACGGGCGGCGGCGCTGGTCGCGCTGACTCTCGGTGCGCTGACGCTGTCGCCGCGGGAAAGTGTTGCTCAGGCGCGTTCCACCATGGCTGGTGTGTACACGCCGGAGCAGGCGACCAAGGGGCGCGAAGTATTCACCAGCAACTGCCTGGGGTGTCACACCACGGCATCACATCAGGGCACGGCCTTCCAGCTCAAGTGGTTCGGGCGGCCGTTGTATGACCTCTTCGACTACGTGAGTCAGGCGATGCCCAAAGCGGCGCCCGGCACGCTCACCGAAGACGAGTACGTGTGGGTCACCGCCTATATCCTCAAGCTCAACGGCATGCCCGCCGGACGGACGGAGCTCAACGCGGAACCCGCGTGGCTCAAGTCGGTGCGTGTCGACTCCACGCTTGGGCGCGGGGTCGGCGCGCGCGCACCGCAGCAGCTCAGTACGACGCAGGTTGGCATCAGGCAGTTTGGCATCAGGCAGTTCGGCAGGTCTCACGATTCACGCTTTCGTGTACGTATGGAGAACCCATGATCGGACGACGTCCCCTCACCGTGTCCACGGTCCACTCGTTTGCGTTCGGCGCGGCGCTGGCGATGTTCGCCGG
>JAIXTI010000073.1 GCA_027484025.1 bacterium | reverse complement strand
GCCCATGGCCAAGAGCCCGCCGCCCAAGCTCGAGCGCGGCAATGCCTTTGGCGAATGGCGTCACTGGGGCGCCGACCAGTGGAGCACGCGCTACTCGCCGCTCGATCAGATCAACGCCTCCAACTTCGACTCGCTCGCGGTCGCGTGGGAATGGAAGGGCGGGGCATTCGGCAAAGACGAGTACTATCGCACCACGCCGCTGTACGCCAACGGACGCCTGTATACCGTCGCGACCACCCGGCGTGTGGTGACGGCGCTCGATCCGGAAACGGGTGAGACATTGTGGATGTATCGCCTCGAAGAAGGCATTCGCTGGCAGAAGGCGCCGCGGCAGTTCGCGGGGCGCGGCCTGGCGTATTGGAACGCGGGCGGCAAAGAACGTGTGCTCGTCACCACGCCGGGCTATCACCTCGTCTCGCTCGATGCGAAGACCGGCAAGCCCGATCCGCTGTTCGGCAAGAACGGCGTCGTCGATCTCATGGAAGGCCTCGGCTATCCCATGGTGAAGCTTGCCGTTGACGACTCGGGACCGCTCGTGATCTCGGACGCGGCTCCCTATCGTCAGGCCAAGCCCGGCGAAACGTGGGATCCCATTCGCAAAATCGGCGCTGACGGATCGGTGGGTATTCTGAGCCAGATCGCGGCCAGCTCGCCGCCGATGGTCGTGGGGAATGTGCTCATCGTGGGCAACTCGTCCATTCATGGTTACTACCCCATTCGCGCGACGAATCCGATTGGCACCATCCGCGCGTTCGACATTCCCACGGGCCGCTTGCTCTGGAAGTTCAACCTCGTGCCGCAGCCCGGTGAGTTCGGCGCCGATACGTGGAAGAACGGTTCCAAGCAGGGCACGAAGGGTGTCGGTAAGACCGATGCGTGGGCGCCGTACGCCGCCGACGAAGAAGCGGGCTTGGTGTACATCCCGGTGGGCATGCCGCTCATGGACGAATACGGCGGACATCGTCCCGGCGACAATCTGTTCGGCAATTCTCTCGTCGCGCTCAACGTGCGCACGGGAACGCGAAAGTGGCACTTCCAGATGGTACATCACGACATCTGGGACTACGACACACCGATGGCGCCGAACCTCATGGACGTGACCATCGACGGCAAGCCGCGCAAGATCGTCGCGCAACCGACCAAGCAGGGATGGTTGTACGTCTTCGATCGCATAACGGGACAGCCCATCTGGCCGATGCCGGAAACGCCGGTTTTCAAGAGCGGCATTCCGGGCGAAGTGTCGTCGCCCACGCAGCCCATTCCCACGAAGCCGGCACCGTACTCGCAGCAGGGGTTGGTGGAATCCGACCTGATCGACTACACGCCCGCCATTCGGGATTCGGCACTCGCGCTCGCGAAGAAGTGCCGCATGGGACCGTACTACATTCCGCCGGCCGCCAACGACGGGAAGGACGCGACTGGCTTCAAGTGCGCGTGGTACGCGCCCGGTGCGAGCGGTGGAGTGAACATCGATGGTGGCGCCACGATCGATCCGGAAACGGGGATGATCTACGTCGCGTCGATCACGGGACTCAGCACGACGGCGTTGCAGAACGATCCGTGCTCGGAGTTCGCGTACAGCTCACCGGCCAACAACTGCGGCCTGCTGGGCGCGCTGCCGGCGCCCGCTGGTTACAAGCCACCCGAAAACGTCGGCTTCGCGGGTCGCGCCAGCGGGTCGAACATCGGTGGCATCTCCATCGCGAAGCCCAAGGAGTACGGCGGCATTACCGCCTACAACCTCATGACGGGCGACAAGGCCTGGTGGATGCCGAACGCCGGGTTCATCAAGCAGACGAGCCGCGATCCGCTCTTCGCCGGCGTCACGCTGCCGCCTCTAGGTGGTCGTGGACAGGCGCAGGCCATGACCACCAAGACGCTCGTGATTTACGGAACGGGCCGCAGCGGTGGCTTGCCGGGTGAGCCGCCCAAGCTGTTCGCCCTCGACAAGAAAACGGGCAAGCAGATTGGTGCCGTACAGATTCCGGCCAAGACGACCGCCGTGCCTATGACCTTCCTGCACAAGGGCCGTCAGTACATCGTCTTTGCGACCGGCGCCGAAGAGAACACGAGCCTCGTCGCGCTCAAGCTGCCGCGGAAGTAGTCGCGCGACGCGCTACTTCTTCCGCTCGTACCGCTTCAACGCTTTCTGCCCTACTTCAGCGCCGTAGACATTGCCCGCCGCATCAACAGCGACCCCTTCCGCGCTGCTGGTGTTGGCGGGCTTCGTCTCAGGGTCAGGAATGAATGCCGTGACCTCGCCCGTCCGCGCGCTGCCAATGCGAATGCCGCGCGTCCACGCGCCGTGCGGCGGGTTCACCGATCCTGATTCGCTGTCGGCCACATAGAGCATGTCGTTTTTGTCGATCCAGATGCCACTGGGGCGGCTGAACTGGTACCACGTGTCGAGGATCTTGAAGTCCTGGTCGACGATGAGAATGCGATCGTTGCCGCGGTCGCCGATGAACAATCGCCCCTTGGAATCGATGGCGAGCGCATGCGGCTGATCGAGCTGCCCTTCGCCCTTGCCGAAGCTGCCCCAGCTCTTGCGCAGCTTACCGCTCTTGTCGAACACGAGCACGCGTGCATTCGAACCCGCGCGCGAGGAATGTCCTTCGGCCACATAAATGTCGCCGTTGCTCGCCGTCACTACGGCGTTCGGCTGCCAGAAGAACGCGCTGTCACGGCCGCCCCCCGGTGCGCCGAGTGACAGGAGATGGTCGCCGGTGGGGCTGAACTTGTGGATCTGATGGCCCTTGCCGGCGGGTGCCTGAGTCGCGCCGAGCGTGCAGGCACAGTCGACCACCCAGATGTTGCCATCTTTGTCCACGTGAATGCCGTGCGGCGAGAGAATCATCCCGGCGCCGAATGATGCGACGAGCTTGCCGCTCTGGTCGAACTTGAGCACTGGAGCCAACGCCGACGCGGCGCAGTTGTTCACACCGCACCGCTCGGCAACCCACACATGTTTGCCGTCCTTGTCGATGGCCACGGCGCTCGTCGAGCCCCACGTACGCCCCTCGGGGAGCTTGGCCCAGCCTTCGACCGTGCGATAGGGGTTGGGACGGTCGTTCACCGCGGGCATGGTCGGTGACGATTGCGCCTCGGCGACAACGGATGTCGCGGAGAGCGCAGCAAGCAGGAGCAGTCGGCGCATAAGGCACGGGGAGGGAGGACGCACAGCACGGCGGGAGACCGCACTCAATGCGCTTGAACATGGGAGTGCCGCGCGCTGCTCGCAATCGCCCGCGAGCGGTGGAACTCAGTTCGGCGTACTCACCGCCAGACTGCCCGTCATGATGGCCACCGCGTCCGTCATGCTGATGCTCGTGGTGTCCACTAGCGCGGCGCGCTTTCCCAACCGCTGAATGTGGATTCGGTCGGCCAGCTGAAATACGTGCGGCATGTTGTGGCTGATGAGCACGACGGACAGCCCGCGGTCGCGCACTCGCGTAATGAGATCGAGCACCATGCCACTTTCGCGCACGCCCAACGCGGCCGTGGGCTCGTCGAGGATGACCACATGGCGCGCAAAGGCCGCGCTGCGCGCCACCGCAATACCTTGGCGCTGGCCGCCGGAAAGCGTCTCTACCGCCTGCGTGATGGCGCGCACATGCACGCCAAGCGCCGCGAGCGCGTCCGCTGCTTCGCGCTGCATGCGCGGACGGTCGAGCCAGCGTAGCACCGACCCCAACGCGCCCGGCCGCCGCAGCTCGCGCCCGAGAAACAGGTTCTCGGCAATGCTCATCGCCGGTGCGAGCGCGAGATCCTGATAGACGGTTTCAATACCGGCCGCGCGCGCGTCGGCAGGGGAGGAAAAGGTGACCGCTTTGCCGTCGAGCAACAGCTCGCCCGCGTCGGGCACAAGCGCGCCCGAGAGCGCCTTGATAAGCGACGACTTGCCAGCGCCGTTGTCGCCGATGACCGCGAGGATTTCGCCGGCCCGCACGTCGAAGTCGGCGCCGTCGAGCGCAATGACCTGACCGTACTGCTTGCGCAGCCCGCGAGCCTGCAGCACCGCGGCCGCATTGTGCGCGACGCTCATGCGCCTTTCCTCGACCACTGGTCGGTGGCAACGGCAAGAATGACGAGCACACCGGTGACGAGAATCTGATACACCGACGACACACCCATGAGCGTGAGCCCGTTGCGGAAGACGCCGACAATGAGCGCCCCGACGAGCGATCCCAGCACGACGCCACGGCCACCGAAGAGACTGGTGCCGCCCAACACGACCGCCGTGACGGTGTCCAGATTCTCCGTCTGACCGGCTTGCGGGTCACCAACGCCGGTGCGCGCGACGGCGAGCAGCGACCCCAAGCCGTACAGCAAGCCGGCCATCGCGTACACCGCCAGTAACACACGTTCGGTGTTGATCCCCGACAGGCGAGCCGCCTCTCGGTTGTTGCCCACCGCGTACACATGACGTCCCGCGGCGGTTTCGCGCAGAAACCACCACACGCCGGCGTAGAGCGCGAGCATGAGCACCGTCCCGTACGCGATGCGTGCACTGCCGGCTTGCATGGTGTTGCCCAACACGGTGAGCAACGGGGGGAGGTCGGTGACGGTCTGCGAGCGCGAGACGATCTGCGTCAGCGCAAACGCGATGTTCATGGTGCCGAGCGTGACGATGAACGGCGGCAGCTTCACCCGCGTTACGAGCAGCCCGTTGATGGTGCCTGCCAACGTCGTGGCACCGATCCCCAACGCAATGGCTGCCATCGGAGACATGCCGCCGCGACTACCAAGCAGCGTCATGAGCACGCTGCCGAGCGCCATGAGCATCCCGCAGGACAAGTCGATGCCGGCAGTGAGGATGACGAGTGTCTGACCGATGGCCAGTACGCCCACCACCATCACCTGCTGCGCAATGAGCGAAAAATTTTCGGGGGTGAGAAAGCGCGGCGACTGCAACGAGAAGAAGACGCACGCCGCGAGCAGAGCGATCAAGGGGCCTAGAGCGGCCGCTTGCTGTACCTTCACTGCGTACCCCAGCAGCGTGCGGCGCCCTCGGCAGCGCTGAGGCTCTCCACGCCGGTCACCTTTTCACCCGCGACCAATGCGACGCCGGTGTCGGTGAAGCCACTTGGCTTCTTGCCACTGCGGAAGAACTCCAGGGCCGCCTGCACACCCAGCTCCGCCATGCGGATTGGATACTGCTGCGCCGTCGCGGCAAAGTGGCCGGCGCCGACGTCCGCAACGCCTTTGCAGCCGCCGTCGACCGTCACGAGCAGGACGTCCTTTTCACGCCCCGCCTTCACGAGCGCATTGTACGCGCCTGCGGCGCTCGGCTCATTGATCGCGTACACGACATTGATGTCGGTGGCCTTCTGCAGGCAGTTCTCCATCACCGTTTGCGCCTTCGCCTGGTCGCCGATGCTGTCACCCATGCACACCACCTGCTCGGGGCTCGCCGTTTCGTTGCTCGTGCGCGGATTGGTCGCGAGCCCCATACCCTGCAGGAAGCCGTTGTGGCGCTGCGCTCCCGTGGGGTGACCGGGCAAGAGATCGATGGTGACGATTCTGGGAGCACGGCCGTTGAGGCGCGCTTTGGCGTACGCACCAATGAGCTCACCAGCGCGATAGTTGTCGGTGCCGAAGAATCCGTCGGTGGCATCGACCGGATCGGTGGGGCTGTCGAGCGCGATCACCATGACGCCGCTGGCGCGTGCCTTGGCAATGGTGGGCACGATGGCCTTGGCGTCGCTCGGCGAGATGAGAATGACACGCGCCCCAGCCGCGATGTGGTTTTCGATGGTGGCGACCTGCCCGGCGTTGTCGCCGTCGGAGCGCCCTGCGCCCGCGAGCAGTGTCACGCGGTTGGCACTCGCCGCTTGCTCGGCGCCCTCCTTCATCTTCACAAAGAACGGGTTGGTCTCCGTCTTGGTGACCAGGCCGATGACCGGCGTGTCGTCCGCCTGTTTGCCGCACGCACTGAGGAGCGTGCCCAATGCAAGCAGCAGGGGCAGAGCGTACTTGGGCTGGGTTACCGGTGCCTTGGAATACATGAAAGGAAGATCAGCGGGGGGAGCGCACTCGGGCAACCCGGACCAGAGGGCCGTGTCTGGCGGCGCGGCGGGGAATAATCTCTGACGGAAAGTTGCATTCACAACGGCGTCGGCGCACCCTAGGGGATGCGCGACCTCACCACTGGTTCCATTCCGCGACACCTGATCCGTCTGGCGTTGCCGATGGCCTTCGGCATGATCTTCCAGACGATGTACTACCTCGTCGACCTGTGGTTCGTGACCCGGCTCGGCGACGCCGCCGTTGCCGGCGTGAGCGCCGCCGGGAATGTGCAGTTTATCGTCATGGCGCTGACGCAGGTGCTGGGGGTGGGCACGATGCCGCTCATCGCCAACGCCGTTGGTCGCAAGGATCGCGACGACGCCAATTTGGTGTTCAACCAGAGCGTGGTGTGGGCCTTTGTGTGCGCGCTCATCACGCTGGTGGGTGGCTTTGCCCTCGCCGGCCCGTATATGCGGGCGGTGGGTGCCGACAGCGCGACACAGGCCGCCGGACTGTCGTATCTCACGTGGTACCTGCCGGGCCTTGGACTGCAGTTCGCGCTGGTCTCCATGGGAGCCGCGTTGCGCGGCACCGGCATCGTGAAGCCCACGATGCTCGTACAGATCGTGACCGTGGTGCTGAACATTCTACTGGCGCCGGTGCTCATTGCCGGCTGGGGCACCGGCAAGCCGCTGGGCGCCGCCGGCGCCGGGCTGGCGAGTTCGATCGCCATTGCCGCGGCGGTGGTGCTCATGCTGGTGTACTTCGTACGCCTCGAACACTATGTGGGCTTCCGTCGCGATCTGCTCACCGCGCGGTGGGATGTGCTTGCGCGCATGCTGCGCATCGGCGTGCCGCCCGGTGCGGAATTCGCGCTCATGTTCCTCTTCACGGCGGTCATCTACTACGTCATCCGTGACTTCGGCCCCACGGCGCAGGCGGGCTATGGAATCGGATCGCGCGTAATGCAAAGCATCTTTCTGCCCGCAATGGCCGTCGCGTTCTCGGCCGCGCCGCTCGCGGGGCAGAACATGGGGGCCGGGCAAATGCAGCGAGTCCGTGACACCTTCAAGTGGGCGGCGATCCTCGGCAGTGGGCTCATGGCCGTGCTCACATTGCTCTGTCAGCTGCGCCCCGAGCTGTTCGTGCGCGGCTTCACCGAGGAGGCGGCCGTACTCGTCGTCTCCGCCGAGTTCCTGCAGACGATCTCGTGGAACTTCGTCGCCTCAGGTCTGATCTTCACCTGTAGCGGCATGTTTCAGGCCTTGGGGAATACGGTGCCATCGTTGATCAGCAGTGCATCACGGCTCGTAACATTTGCCACCCCCGCCTTGCTTCTCGCTCAACGTCCCGGCTTCAAGCTGCGTCACGTATGGGTGCTGTCCGTCGCCACCATGACGGTGCAGGCCGGGTTCACACTGTGGCTGCTCGGCAGGGAGTTGCGTCGGCGCACGGCGGTTGCCGCGGGGTGATCCTGGCCACAGCTTCAGGTACTCCCCCTTTGTACACTCCCCGCCTGGACATGTCCCGCAGCCTGCTCGCCGTTTTCACCGGGTTTTCGCTCATCGCGACGCTGAGCGTCGGCACCGACATGGTGCTGCGCATGGCGGTGCCGTTGCTCTTCGAAGTGGACGGTAGTACCACCAGCGCGCCCATACTTCTGCTCACGATCGCCTACGTCGGACTCTACGCC
Organism: bacterium; assembly: GCA_027484025.1. Lineage (GTDB taxonomy): Bacteria > Gemmatimonadota > Gemmatimonadetes > Gemmatimonadales > Gemmatimonadaceae > Gemmatimonas. The sequence goes on along the minus strand of JAIXTI010000073.1, from coordinate 7,873 downwards.
ACGCTGGGTTGCTATCTGGCCGCGCGAATGGCGCCGTCGGCTCCTATGCGACATGCGTTGGTGCTTGGCGTCTTCGGGCTGGCGTTCAACATTGCCGGCGCCGTGTCCATCTGGGCACAGTACCCGGTATGGTATCATGTGATGTCGTTGCTGCTCGTGATGGTGTGGGCCTGGTTGGGCGGGCGCATGCGCGAGCAGGAAGCGCCACAACCGTCGTCCCGAACCCTCATCGTGTGAATCGTGTTCTGAACCGCCGTCGCTCGGGTGCGCGTGCTCGGCGTCTCATCGCGACATGCCTTGTGGCCGCAGCGGCCGCGAATGCCTCGGCGTGCGCAAAAGCCGAGAATGCGACGCCTGCCGATGTCGCCATGCAGTTCTATGTCACGCTCGAACTGAGTGGAGTGCGTGACCTGCCGGAGCCGCGCGCCGTAATGGCCATCGAGCCGTATCTCACTCCTGAGCTCGCAACGCAACTCCGTACGGCGTACGATCAGCGCATTGCGAAACGACGCGCGGCTGGTGCCACGTCACCGCTGGCCGATCGCGGGAGTTTCCCGCCGGGCGAGGGGAATCCGTTCAGCAGTCTTTTTGAGGGGCATTCGAGCTATGGCGCAAAAGCGACCATCATGCGTGGTGACACGGCGCTGGTGCCCATCGGGTTTACCAACACCGATCAGAAGCCCGCAGTGCAGTGGAGCGATACGCTGGTCCTGATCAAGCAGGTCACGCCACAAAACTCCTGGCGCATTACCGATATCCGGTACGGAACGAACTGGGAGTTCGGATATCAGGGATCGCTCACGCAGGTCCTGCGCACCATGCTCGCTCCGTAACCACTCGTTGGTTTGTCTGCACCACCGCTTCGATACTGTACGACTGCCTCGACTCTGACCCCCGACACCATGAACCGCACTGCCAGCGTTGCCCTTGCCGCGGCCGCTTCCGTCGCGTTGGCCACAACAGTCGCGCAAGCGCAATCGAACGTGCTGCCCACTCCGCGAATCGTCGTGGATTCCACCGATCCAGTGGCCGTCATGGTGTCGCAGCTCGACCTCGAGAAGTACAAGGCGACCATCAAGGGGCTCACGCAGTTCGGTGACCGCCGACAGGGCACCAAGCGCAATCGCGACGCGGTCGATTGGATCGAGGCGCAGCTCAAGAGCTATGGCTGCACCAACACCGAGCGCATCACGTACGAATACAACCCGCCTGAGCCGACTCCGCGTCCGGCTGGAGCAGCCGGTGGGGCAGCAGGCGGTGCCGGTGCACAGGGGCCGCGACCGCAGGGACCGCCAACCGCGGCGGGTGGCGGTCGTGCGCGCGGTGTGCGCACTCGCACCGGCGTAAACAGCGACTCACTGCGTCAGCCTGATGAGCGGTTGCGTGCGTTGAACGCCGAGCCGAGCATGCCGGGTGAACGGCAGGAAGTGTATTGCACCAAGATCGGCACGACCCACCCTGAGGAGATGTACATCATCGGCGGGCACATGGATGGCATTGGCTGGGGCGAAGCGGCCAATGATGACGCGTCGGGCAGCGCCATTGTGATGGAGCTGGCGCGAATCTTCAGCGATTCGTCGGTGCAGACGGAGCGCAGTATTCGCTTCGTGCTCTGGAACAACGAGGAGAGCGGCTTGAACGGCGCCCGCGCGTATGTGGAGCAGCGCGCCAAGTTGCAGGGCATCGAAGAGCCCAAGGGCTCAGGCAAGTACCCCGAGCCCAAGTGGCTCGGCATGATTCAGCACGACATGATGATGTTCGATCATGGCATGCCCAATCCCGATGGCACGATGCGCAAGGAGCAGCGGCCGGAAGCCGACGTGAACATCGAGTTCCAGTCGAATTCCAAGATGTCCAAGCAGTCGGCCGATCTGGCGTGGTACTTCCATTCGGCCAACGCGAAGTACGCAACGGACTATCCGGCGCAGGTGGGTCCGCACATGACCAATACCGACTCCGGCCCGTTCCAGGATCTCGTCGCGGCGATTTCGTTGCGCGAAAACGAACGCGGTACGCAGGTGGGCAGCGGATGGGATCCGCATTGGCACCAGCCCACGGACCTATTCGCAACGTTCACCGATGCCGACTTCCGGCTGGGGTTGAACGCCGCGCAGACAACGCTGGGTGGTGTGGCGAAGCTGGTGAACGCGAAGCGAGTGCCGCCGGCGAAGTAAATCGCCGTGCACATGGACGGCCGGTTGACCGTCCATTCGGCACATGTGGGTTACATGGCCAGGCCAGGTGGAACACGATGCGCCCACGGGCGTGCGCGTTCCATCTGGCCTGCGATGCGAAAGAGCGTTGCTTCGTCACCAAAGCGACCGACGAACTGCGTGCCGATGGGAAGACCGTCGGCGTTCCACCAGAGCGGCATCGACATGGCTGGTTGGCCAGTCACGTTGAAGAGCGGCGTGTACGGAATGAAGCCGAACACTTTGCGCGCCGTTTCGTCGAGCAGCCCCGCCAACTTGAGCACGCCACCAAGCTTCATGCGGCCGAAGAGCGTAAGCGCTGCACGCTCGGCCCCTGATGGCAGCAGGGCGCCGATGGGGATCGGGGGAGAACCCAGTGTCGGGGTCACCAGCAGATCGTAGCGCGTGAAGAATTCACCGCAGGTGCGTCCTGCGCCTTGCAACAGGCGTACACTCGATGCGTACTCACTCGCTTTGTAGGAGGCTCCAACCAGCCCCAGCGCCCACGTGGCCGCTTCGACATCATCGGTACGAGGCGCCCGTCGCAACTGCTCGCCCATCCACTCGAGGTCAGCACGGCACTCCGCGGCAACGACGGTGAGAAACGCTTTCGCCAAGCGCGCACCGTCCACTACCGGCTCAGCGCGCTCCACATGATGCCCAAGCGACTCGAGCAGCGCCGCCGTGTCGTTCAGTGCGGCCACGCAGTCTGCATGCACCGTGCTGCCGAAGAACGGCGTGGTGCTGACGGCAATACGGAGCGGCTTCGGGTCACGCGCGACTTCGTCGAGGTACGGGCGCTCCTGCGCCGGACACGCCACCGGCGTCCCTGCATCTTCACCGGCGGTCGCGTCGAGCATGGCGGCGGAATCTCGCACGCTTCGCGTGATGACATGCTCCTGCACGAAGCCGCGCCACGAGTCGCCCATGTCCGGACCCGTCGGTAGGCGCCCGCGTGTGGGCTTGAGGCCGAACAGCCCGTTGCAGGAGGCGGGAATGCGAATGGAGCCGCCGCCATCACCGCCGTGTCCAATGGGAACGATGCGGGCCGCCACCGCCGCGCCGCTGCCACCACTCGATCCACCAGGCGTGCGATCCAAGTTCCATGGATTGCGCGCGGCACCAAGCGCTTCGCTCTCGGTGAATGGCGTGAGACCAAGCTCGGGGGTGTTGGACTTGCCAATGAACACCGCGCCCGCCCGCCGGTAGCGCGCTACCAGCTCACTGTCGTGACCCGGCGTCACCTGTTGCATGACCTTGGTGCCGTAGCTCGTGGGGACCCCCGCGATGGTGGCGACGAGATCCTTGATGAGCATGGGCACGCCGGCGAACGGGGCGTCGGCGGGGACACGCGAAGCCATGTCGCGAGCCATTTGATCGAGCGGCCGGACGACAGCGTTGATGGCCGGGTTGCGTGCGGCCATGCGGGCCAGCGCCGCCTCGGTCACCTGCGCCGCAGAGACTTCACGCCGGCGGACCAAATCGGCGAGCGCCAGACCGTCGAGCGCGTCGTACTCGGGAAAGGGAAGCGTCATACTGCAATCTTCACAGCGAACGCGTCGGGCGTGAGGGGGGCGTTTCCGACTGCAGTAACCTCAACCGGTCTGGCCCGGGGCGGATCATCTATTGTCCGGGTAGTCTTGCATCCAACGAAAACGCCCGCGGGTAAGTGGCATCGTATTGGGATCGCGGTAGCGAAAAGTCATTCGCATGCTATCGGCGCCGGCGAGCGATGTCAGCGTGAGGGTGTCTCCGAGCCGCACGTAGTTCAGCGTGATGGTCGAGGTGTTGATGCGCGGACCTGGGAGCGGCTTCATGACACTTGCCGGAAGTTCGAGCCGATGAGTTTTGGGGTCCGCTGTGATCGAAATGAGCGCACTGCTATCCCTGCCGTACCAGACGCTCGATCTCCACGAGACGGCCAGCGTTCGCCACGCGGGTGTGGCACCGGACTGGTCCACCCGCTCCCAGATTCCTTGAAGGGACGTGTCGCCCAAGCGGGTAGTTGCCGCGGCCGCCGACCAATATGTGGCCAACCCATTCGCCAAGAGGAGCAACAAGAGCGTCGTCGTGGCTACCGCACGGAGTACCCTCGCCTTCCTTGGCTCCAAAGGGAGGGGCGGGCGTGCGACAAACGAACTCCCCGTCACGGCGGACCAAAGGGCAGGAGTGGCAGGCAGCACCAACGCGCACGCCATTGCAAGGTAGTGCAGTGAATGCAGCTTGACCGGCACGTCGAAGAACAGATTAAGTGCGACGACATTCACCAGCACCGGTATGGCGAGTAGAGCGCCGGCCATGCTCGTGCGGCGAAAGAGCAAGAGGACGCCGGGGATGACCTCACACCATCCACCGAACATCTGATACATCGTGGACTGACCCATGAACGCCCACAGCAGTCCCATTGGAGTGAAATCCCCCAGCGGGCGCAGCAGGCGCGACGGATCGAGCGCTGGAAACTGCGATGGTACGACCTTGCCCAAGCCGTAGGTCAGCAAAGTGAGGGCCAAGCCCAATCGAAGAAGGTCGTGCCACCAACATACCATTTGTGGCGGTAGCGCCAGAGGCTTCCGTCGCGTCCATTCGAGCGCGCACGCCAGCGACACAGAGGCAAGCAACGCCGCCAGCGCAAAATTGTAGGTAGTGTCCCCGCTCCCCGTGGCCATTGGCCGGAAGGCGTTCGGGTTGCCGAGCACGTGGGTTGCGAAGCGCGGCACCAGCCATTGCAGGAACGTATCGTACAGACGGCCTAGCACCGGTACCATATTCGAATACGCTGTCGCAATCCATATAGCGAGATACAACGCGGCCGTGCGTTTTCCCAACGTAGCCGACCGGTACATCCAATTGGGGCTAGGCAGTTGGGACGGAGTCGCCTCGGTGCCAGATTGTGGTACGTGGGGTGGATTCATTGACAGTGTCATGGGCCGATCATAACGCGGCACACCACAATCAGCCAATCGCCCGCGCTTCGTCTTCAATCGACCTGTTTCCCTCGCATGCGATACTTCTCTGCCGTTGCTGCTCTGTTCTTGGGACTCTGCACCGTGTCCCTGGCGGATGCTCAGGTGTTCGGCGCGGTACCAGCACGGGCGAACGACGCCATGCGAACGCCCCCCGCCATCCCTCGCGAATTCCGCGGCGCGTGGGTGGCCAGCGTGGCCAACATCGACTGGCCCTCCAAGCCAGGGCTCTCGTCGTGGCAGCAACAGGCCGAGCTCATCGCGCTGCTCGACCGCGCCCGTGCGCTGCGGCTCAACGCCGTACTGCTGCAGGTCCGACCCGCCGGCGACGCGCTGTATGAATCGTCGCTCGAGCCGTGGTCGTCGTACCTCACCGGTGTCGAAGGGCGCGCCCCCGAGCCGTTCTACGACCCGCTCGCCTTTGCCGTGAAGGAAGCACACGCCCGCGGACTCGAACTGCACGCGTGGTTCAATCCGTATCGCGCGCGGCACCCCACCATGCAGGGGCCCAATGCGCGTACGCACATGGCAAACACCCATCCGCAGTGGGTGAAGTCGTACGGCAAATACCTGTGGATGGATCCGGGTGAGCCCGGCGTGCTCGCGCACTCCGTGAAGGTCGTGCTCGATGTGGTGAAGCGGTACGATATCGATGGCATTCACGTCGACGACTACTTCTACCCGTACCCGGAAGCCGACAGCAACAAGGTGGAAGTGCCATTCCCGGACAGCGGCTCCTTTGCGCGCTATCGCGGCCGTGGCGGCAAGCTCGAGCTGTCCGATTGGCGTCGCAACAACGTCGATCGCTACGTCGAGCAGCTGTACAAGGGCACCAAGGCGCTCAAGCCGTGGGTGAAGGTCGGCATCAGCCCCTTTGGCATTTGGCGCCCTGGCTACCCGGCCAGTGTGCAGGGTTTCGACTCGTACGAAAAGCTCGCGGGCGACTCACGCAAATGGCTGCACGAAGGATGGGTCGATTACTTCACGCCGCAGCTGTACTGGCCCATTGCCCGTCCGGCGCAGAGCTATCCCGTGCTGCTCGACTGGTGGATTGGCGAGAATCGCAAAGGCCGGCATATCTGGCCCGGGCACAACTCCAGCCGCGCCGGTACCGGTGGCGCCGAATGGCCGCTCGACGAGCTGAATAATCAGGTGCGACTCACGCGCGCGACCACCACGAAAGGGCAGGGCGCCACCGGGGACATTTTCTTCAGCATGAAGTCGCTCATGCCCGGCGCCTCCGCGCTCGCGGACAAGCTGACTGCCGAGCTGTATACGGACCATGCGCTCATTCCCGCATCACCGTGGCTGGGATCGCGCCGGCCAGCGGCGCCGCGCGGCCGCGTGGTGCGTGACGCATCGTCCAACGAACAGCTGTTGCGTATCGTACCCGGCGCGCGCGCGCGCTGGATCACGGTCCAGCTGCTCCGGAACGGCAGCTGGCAGCAGTGGGTGCTCCCCGCGTCGTACACCGAGCTGGTGATCGGCAACGCGCAGGCCGCGCCGGCCGACGCCGTCGTGCTTACCGCCATCGATCGCAACGGCGTGGCCAGCGTCGCGACCCCGGTGGCGCCCGCGCCCCGCGTGGGCGCTTCTCGAACCAACGGTGGCGTGCGCTGATGGCGTTAGTCTCCTTGCAGGATGTCACGGTGGCGTTTGGTGGACCACCGGTACTCAACAGCGCGAACTTTGCCATCGAACGTGGCGAGCGTGTGTGTATTCTCGGCCGCAATGGGGCCGGCAAGAGCACGCTCATGCAGGTGCTCGACGGCACGCTCAAGCCCGATAGCGGAACGCTGGTGCGTCAGGGCGCCACCACCGTGGCGCGTCTCGAGCAGGATGTGCCGCGCACGCTCACCGGCTCCATGTTCGACGTCGTCTCCGAAGGGCTCGGCGAGGCCGGTACGCTACTGTCGCGCTATCACGCCGCATCGTTGGCCGTGGCCACCGACCACTCTGAGAAGGCGCTGCAGGAGCTCGATCGGTTGCACCGGCAAATCGACGCGACCAACGGCTGGCAACTGCATCTGCGCGTCGAGACCGTGCTGCAGCACCTTGGGCTCGACCCCGAGGCGCGTATCGAGCAGGCGTCCGGCGGCCGAACGCGGCAGGCGCTGCTTGCGCGCTCGCTGGTGAATGCACCCGATGTGCTGCTGCTCGACGAACCCACCAACCACCTCGATATCGATGCGATCGAGTGGATGGAAACGTATCTCATTGCGCAGGGCATTACGCTCGTCTTCGTCACGCACGATCGCGCGTTTCTGCGCCGGGTGGCCACGCGCATCGTGGAGCTCGATCGTGGCAAGTTGGCCGACTACGGCAACGACTACGACACGTATCTCGAGCGCAAAGACGCCATGCTGCACGCCGAAGCGAAGGAGTGGGAAGATTTCGACCGGCGACTGGCGCAGGAAGAAGTGTGGATTCGCACCGGCATTCAGGCGCGGCGCACCCGCAACGAAGGACGGGTGCGCTCGCTCGAAGCCATGCGCGTCGAACGCTCCGCCCGCCGCGACCGACTGGGAACGACGCGTGCCCAGGTGCAGGAGGCCGATCGCTCCGGCCGCATCGTCATCGAAACGCAGGGGCTCACCTTTGCGCACGGTACGCGCCCTATCGTGCGCGACTTCAGCACGACCATCATGCGTGGTGATCGCGTGGGGCTCATTGGCCCCAACGGCTCGGGCAAGACCACGCTGCTCAAACTCCTGCTGG
>JAIXTI010000274.1 GCA_027484025.1 bacterium | reverse complement strand
GCAACCTCCACCCCCGCCCATGCCCCTCACAGCCCGCCCGCTCCGCCTTTTTGTCCGCTCGATCCCCCTGGTTGCCACCCTCACGGCAACAGCGGTCGCCCAGCCTGCGCCCCCGCCAACCGCCCGCCCGACGGCGGCCGTCGAAAGCAGTTCCGGCATGGTCGTCTCGGCGAGCGCCATCGCCAGCCAGGTGGGGCGCGACATGCTGGCCAACGGCGGGAATGCCGTCGATGCCGCCATCGCCACCGGCTTCGCCCTGGCCGTGACCTACCCCACCGCCGGCAATATTGGCGGAGGCGGGTTCATGGTCATCCGCTTCCCCGACGGCCGCGCCACGACAATCGACTTCCGCGAACGCGCGCCGGCGGCCGCGACCCCGGGCATGTTCACCGACAGCACCGGCGCTTATTCGTCGCGCATTCACCATCGCTCGCATAAGGCCGTCGGTGTACCGGGTACGGTCGCGGGCTTCGACCTCGCACACCAGAAGTACGGCAAGGTGAGCTGGGCCAAGCTCGTCGACCCGGCCGCACGCATGGCTGACACTGGTTTCATGGTGCCAACCGGGCTCGCCGCCTCGCTCGGCAATCCGCGCCTGCAGGAACAGCTGTCGGCCTACCCCGCGACTATCGCCGCCTACTATCGCAACGGCAAGCCGTACGCGGCCGGCGAACGCATGGTGCTCAGCGATTTGGGCAACACGCTTACGCGCATCCGCGACCTGCGGCGCGACGGTTTTTACAAAGGCACCACGGCGCATCTCCTGACCGCCGAAATGCGCAAGAACGGTGGCCTCATTACCGAACGCGATCTCGCTGACTACGTCGCGCAGGAGCGCGCCCCGGTACGCGGCACGTTCAAAGGCTACGAGATCATTACCATGCCGCCGCCGAGCAGTGGTGGCGTGGCCATGATCGAAATGCTCAACATCCTCGAGGGCGTCGACCTCAAAGCGGCTGGACACAACTCGCCGCTCTATCTGCATTGGCTCGCCGAAAGCATGCGCCGCGCCTTTCGCGATCGCGCCATGTTCCTTGGTGATCCCGACTTCACCAAACCGCCAATCGATAAGCTCACGAGCAAGGCGTACGCGACCACGCTGCGCAGCTCCATCGACCCGCTCAAGGCATCGCCGTCATCGCCGGCCGACGTGGCGCAGGGTTATGAAAGCGACGAGACTACGCACTTCTCCGTCGTCGACAAGGACGGCCTCGCGGTGTCGGTCACGTACACGCTCGAAGCCGGCTACGGACTGGGCGCGGTCGTCGAAGGCGCCGGTTTCCTGCTCAACAATGAAATGGGCGACTTCAACGGGAAGCCCGGCCTCACCGACAGCACCGGTCTCATCGGGACCGCGCCCAACGTGGCGCAACCCGGCAAGCGCATGCTGTCGAGCATGACGCCGACGATCATCGCCAAAGACGGGAAGTTGGTGGCCGTGGTCGGCAGCCCGGGCGGGCGCACGATCATCAACACGGTCATGCAGGTGGTGCTCAATCTCACCGCGTTCGACATGCCGGCCCAGTTGGCCGTCAACGCCGGTCGCGTGCACCATCAGTGGCTGCCGAATACGCTCACCGTCGAGCGCGAAGGGTTCGACTCGGCCACCATCGAGGCCGTACGCGCCAAGGGGCATGTGGTGCGCGTTGGCACCCAACAAGGCACCGCGCATTCGATTGTCATTGACGCCAAAACCGGGAAGCGATTGGGTGCCGCCGACCCCCGCGATCGGGATGCGGGGGCGGCGGGCCACAACTGACGGGCGACGCGTGTAGCGCCGGCTCCGTCGGTTACTTGACGACGAAGCCGGCGACGGCCTTGTAGTTGTCCCACATGATGGCGATCTCGCCGCCCTTACCGGCCGGCTTCACCTGGATCTCCATCTTCTCGACGACCGCGTTGTTGCTGGTCACCGTCATCGGGATACGCACGAGATCCTGCTTGGCGTCGTAGGCCGTGCCCCACTGCTTCGTCTGCTTGTTGATGATCAGCTCCCACTTGCCGTTCTCTTCGAGCTTCGTCCACAGCGTGTAGGTACCGGCCGGCACGAGCTTGCCGCCGAAGTCGAGCGCCTTGCTGGTGGTGATATGCGTGGCTTCGTTCGCGCCCGTACGCCACACCATGCCCCACTTCATGTCGCCGAGGCCGTTGAACAGCACGCGGCCGCGCTTCGACGGGCGGCCATAGTTCACGCTGATTTCGGAGCCGGCAACGGTCGTCTTGAGCGAGTCACGCGGCGAGGCCGGCGCCTTCTGGGCGCCACCCATCTGCATGCCACCCATGCTCCCCTGAGCGGCGGCAGAGACGGACAGGAGCGAAACGGCGGCGAACGCGGTGGCGCCGCGGAGCAGCGAACGGGAGATCGTCATAGTCGGAATTGAGGGCTGGGATGGAAAAACGGGACGGCGCCTGAAGACGCCGCCCCGTACGGGCGGTGTTTGAGAACGCCGCCTCAATTCTATCACCGCGGGCAAGGTAGAGGTTCCCACCCCGCCCGGGGCACTATTCCGCCGACTTCCTCGCCTGCGACAGGTAGGCCGGCTCCAGCTCGAGCAGGTTGGCCATCTTCCGGATGAGATAGGCCTCCTGCTCGTCAAAATCCCCGTCGGCGAGCACCACCTGCCACATCAGCTCCGCCAGCACGATACGCTGACCGACGTTGTACTCCTTGACCACCTGACGGGTGAACACGAAGTGGTCGACCGCATCGCGGTTGGCCGCGGCGGCCTCCGCCAGGAGCTCTTTGGCACCGGCCGCATCGACACCGAAATGCCGCTGCATGATTTCCAGAATGCGGTGCTGCTCTTCGTCGCTGATCTGGCCATCGGCACAGGCCAGCTCCACGAGCAGCGCGCATGCGGCAATACGCACATCGTGCGGATGCACCCGCGAGTGCGCCCCCGCGGCTCCGGGGACGCTGTCGCTCACCAACCGTCGTAGTGCTTCGAACATGATCGTCGTGACTCCGCCTTACATGCGGCGCTGCGGCCCGATCGCGCGATCGAGCTTGGCCTTCACCGCTTCCAGCTCGAGGCGCAACACGTTGTAGCGATCGAGCGCATCCTTACCCACCTTCTGGTCGGCGCGGGCCGTCATGCCCGCGAGGTACGTGATGTGCGCCTGCAGCCCCGGCTTGCCGTACCGAATGGGCTGGGTGTTCACCACTTCACTCACTTCCTTCACCTGCTTGGCCGTATCGGCCGCGGCGCCGGTCGCGCCCTTGTACTTCTGCTCCGCCGCACGCACCCGCGTGAGCAGCGCGTTCACGTCGGCCACCATCTCGCGCATCTTCACGTTGTGCGCGAACTGCGCCTGCAGATCGCCTTCGGTGGTGCCGTCAGCGGCCAGACGCGGGTCGATGCGCACGCGCAGCGGCACCGTTTGCGTCTGTCCGGCAATCGTCACCTTGGCCGTGTACGTACCCGGCGGCGCCGCCAGGCCGTTCTGATGCTGCATGTTCCACACGAAGCGATTGAGCCCCGCCTTCTTGGTCACGAGGTTCATCGTCGGACCTTCGGCCACAAGCGGCGCACGGCCGCCACGACCGGCAAGCATCGCCTCATCGGGCTCCTCGTCTTCACCACCACGACGACGCGGCGGCGCCACCGGTGCCACGCCACTCTTGAAGCTGTTCACGACCTTGCCGGCCGCATCGGTGATCTCGATTCGCACCGTATCGCTGAGTTCAGCCGGCAGATAGTAGTCGATCGTCGGCCCGAGTAGCGACTGCGCCACGTTGGTCTTGTAGCCGTCGCGCGGACGGAACACGGTCGCCGGAGCACTGGTCGTCGTCGGGCCGATCTGCTGCAGCGGCGCAATGTTGTCGAGAATCCACGCCGCACGGCCCTGCGTGGCAATCACGAGATCGCCGCGGTGCACGCGGATATCGTTGATGGGGATGATCGGCATGTTCAGGTTGAACGGCTGCCAGTGTCCACCATTGTCGAACGAGATGTACAGACCGAACTCCGTACCCGCGTACAACAGGCCTTCACGCACGGGGTCTTCACGAACGACGCGCACCGGGTTGTCGACGGCAATGCCGTTGGTGCCGTCGGTGAGCAGCTTCCACGTCTTGCCGTAGTCGTTCGTGAGGTAGATGTACGGCTTGTAGTCGCCGAGCAAATAACGATAGGTGGCGAAGTACGCCGATCCCTTGCGGTGCGGCGACGCATCGATCCACGCCACACGCCCTCCATCGCCAAGTCCCTTGGGCGTCACACGCGACCACGTCTTGCCATCGTCACGCGTCACGGAGAACGGTCCGTCGTTCGAGCCCGTCCAGATGACGCCCTTCTCCAGCGACGACTCGGTAATCGCGTACAGCGTGCTGTAGAACTCCTCACCCGTCACGTCGCGCGTGATCGGCTCGCCGCTGCCACCCTGACAGCACTTGGGGAACGCGGTGAGGTCGGTAGAAATCTTCTCCCACGATGCGCCGTTGTTGCGCGAGCGGTGGAGGTACTGCGAGCCGTAGTAGATGACCTTGGGATCGTGCGGCGACGTCGCCATGGGCGTCGTGAAAAAAAAAAAAAAAATCAGATCACCACCATCGTTTCCGTACAGCGACTGCGCGCCGATCCAGTAGTTCTTGATCACGCCCGCTTTCACGTTCATGACCGAGTACTGTCCCTTGCAGTTGCCGTGCACGATGTTCTCATCCGACGGATGCGGGATGATCGGACCGGTTTCACAGCCGGGCCCCACACGCACCGCCGACATATTGAACGGATTGTTCATGCTCGGCACGATGTACGTGCTGTTGTCCTGCTGCGCCATGTACAGGTTGTACGGGAACGCATTGTCGAGCCACACGCCGTAGAACTCGGCCGTCGGCTGAATATCCTGCGAGCTCCACGTCTTGCCACCATCGAACGACACGTTCGCGCCACCGTCGTTCGACTGCACCATGATGTTGGAATCCTTGGGATTGATCCAGATATCGTGGTTGTCGCCGTGCGGTGTGCGGAACGGCGTCACGGTCTTGCCGCCGTCGGTGCTCTTGTAGAACGTTTCGGCACCGCCGTACACGACATCGGCATTGCTCGGGTCTGCGCCGAGCGACGTGTAGTAGAACGGACGCGTGATGAGCCCGGGCGTGCTGTTCACCTGCTGCCAGCGCTCGCCGCCATCATCACTGCGATACAAACCACCGCCGGGAAGCGCCTCGACGAGCGCGTACAGCCGCTGCGGATTCGCTGCGGTCACCGCAATGTTGCCCTTGCCCGTGAGCTCGTTGGGGAGACCGGTGCCGCGGATGTTCTTCCACGTTTCGCCGCCATCGGTGCTCTTGTAGAAACCGCCTTCGCGCGAGCCGGAGATGATCGACCACGGCTTGCGCTCGATGCGGTTCATCCACGCGTACACGACGTTCGGGTTGCCCGGCTGCAGCTCCACGTCCATGGCACCGGTGCTGTCGCTCACGTACAGCGTCTTCTTCCACGTCTTGCCACCGTCGACGGTCTTGAAGACGCCGCGTTCGTTGTTCGGCTTGAAGATGTCGCCGTACGCCGCCACCCACACAATGTCCGGGTTGGTGGGGTGAATGCGCACCGCACCCGTCTGGCCAGCGTTGTACAGGCCACGGAATTCCCACGTCTTGCCCGCATCTCCGGAGCGGTAAATGCCGCGCCCCGTCGACACGTTGGAGCGCACGCCATCGGAGCCGGTGCCGAGCCAGATGATGTTGGGATCGCTTTCGGCGACCGCCACCGATCCCATCGACCCGACCGGCACCTTGTTGTCCGTCAGCGGCTCCCAGCTTTCGCCGCCATTGGTGGTGCGCCAGAGTCCACCGCTGGCGACGCCCATGTAGAAGGTCTTGGGCTGCGACGGGACGCCGGTGACGGTCGTGACGCGACCGCCGCGGGAATGGCCCACGAGGCGGTACGACATGCCCTTGAAGAGCGACGGGTCGACCGACGCCATCATGGGCGCCTTGGGGGCAGCGGCGGGGCGGGCGGCGGCGGCGCGGGCCGCCGGTCGCGGGGCCTGTGCTGCCGCGAGCGCGGGAGCGAGGCCAAGCAGGACAAGAGATGCCGAAACAGTACGGCGCATGCGTCAGGGAGGGTTGAAGGTGCAGCCGCGGGGGGCGAGGCTTCTGTAAAGCTTACGTCCGTGCGGCCGTCGTGTTGAGTGCTGGAGCTACTGCGCGCGCAACGCCCGGCCCGGACTCGCGAGGTGCTGGCCGTCGCGGACGGCGACTCCCCCGTTGACCACCACCGCAGCGATCCCGGTGGCGTACTGGAAGGGATTGGCGAAGGTGGCGGCATCGGCCACGGTGTCGGCGTTGAAGACGACGACATCGCCCGCCATGCCCACGGCCAGGCGTCCGCGGTCGCGCAGATGCACGCGGTCGGCGGGGCGTGCGGTCATCTTGTGAATCGCATCGGCCAACGTCAGCGCCTTTCGCTCGCGCACGAAGCGCCCCAGCACACGCGGCATCGTCCCCGCGCCACGCGGATGCGGACTGCCACGCCGAGTCGGTCCGTCTATCGCAAAGCCGCCACCATCGGAGCAGACCATGCCGTACTCGTGCCCAAGCAGGCGATCGAGGTTGGCTTCGCTCATGGCAAAGCCGAGCATCCCCACATCGACGTTGTTGCGACGCAGCAGCCCGATCGCCGCAGCGTACGGCTCTTCTCCCCGCGCGGTGGCCCAGGCGCCAAGTCGCTTCCCTTCGGCATCGCGGTCCTGCGGGTTGCTCACACGCGCGATCTGCACGTTGTCCCAGCCGCCAATGACATCGACCTTGCCCAGCGACTCGGTGCGAATACGGGCGGCGGTGGCCGGGTCGTCGAGGCGACGGAGGAAGGCCGTGTCGCCCCCGTCGCGCGCCCACACCGGAAACAGGTTCGAGAGTCCCGTCTGATACGCTTCATACGGGTACACATCGAACCAGGCGTCGATGCCTTCCGCGCGCGCGTCGCGAAGCCGCGCCAACGAGGCGTCGATCTTCGGCCAGTTGCGTGTGCCCTGCTGCTTAAGGTGCGAGATCTGCAGCGGACAACGTGCCCCTCGCGCGACAGCAATGGACTCATCGATCGCTTCGAGCAGCTCGTTGTCTTCGTTGCGCATGTGCGTGGCATACGGCAGTCGTCGCGACGACAACGGACGGCAGAGCGCAATGAGTTCGTCGAGTGAGGCGAAGGCGCCCGGCGTGTACTCCAGCCCCGTCGACGCACCACAGGCGCCCTCCTGCAAGGCCCGTTCGACCATGGCCGTCATGCGTATCAGCTCGTCGGCTGTAGCCTTACGATCGTCCTCGCCGACCACGGCGCCGCGCACCGTACCGAGCCCGATCATGGACGCCACGTTCACGGAAGGCTTGAAGCTGTCGATCTCGCGCGCCCAGTTCGCGAACGACTTGGCCTCGCTGCCATGGAAACGCGAACTCCCGTCGGCACCAACGACAATCGTGGTAATCCCCTGACGGATGACCGACTCGGCGCGCGGGTCCTCCCGCAGATTCCCGTCGCCGTGTGAGTGGATGTCGACGAAGCCCGGCGCCACTACGAGCCCCCGCGCATCGATCTCTTCGCGGCCGCGGCCCGGCAACCTGGCCGCCATGGCGCTGATGCGTCCGCCACGGACGGCCACATCCAGAACGCGGCCGTCTCGCCCTGTCCCATCGAATACGGTTCCACCGCGCACGACGAGGTCATGCGCGGGCTGTCCTTCCCGCGCGGCGCGCGGCAACAGAGGAACCGCTCCCAGCATCACGGCGGATGCCCCGAGAAACTCGCGTCGTGATGTCATGGCAACGGCGGGAAGTTGTGCATGGCAAAACATGGCACGCGGGCGCCGCGAGGGTTAGCCTCCGCACACCGGTCCAACCACACGCCTGCAACACGACGATGGAAAACTTTCAGAAGATCATCGAGAACAATCGGGCGTGGGCCGCCAGCATGAAGGCGGCTGACCCGGAATACTTCGCGAAGCGCGCCGCCCGGCAGGAGCCGCTGTTTCTCTACATCGGCTGTGCAGACAGCCGCGTGCCGGCCAACGTGGTCACGGGTACCGAGCCGGGCGATCTGTTCGTGCATCGAAACATTGCCAACTTGGTCATGCCGGGCGATCTCAATGCCATGAGTGTGCTCCAGTTCGCAGTCGAGGTCCTCGACGTCAAGCACGTCATCGTCACGGGGCACTACGGCTGCGGCGGCGTAAAGGCCGCCATGACCGGCACATCGTTCGGCCTCGTCGATCACTGGTTGCAGCCCATCCGCAATGTGATCCGCTGGAACAAGCCGGAGCTCGATGCCATCCCCGACGAGAAGACGCGTTCGGAGCGAATCGTCGAGCTCAACGTCCTCGAGCAGATCTACCATTTGTCCGAGACTCCCGTCATTCAACACGCGTGGGCCAAGGGACGGCGCCCCCTGCTCCATGGGTTGGTGTACGACATTCATGAGGGCCTGCTGCGCGAAATGGCGACCGGCATCGACTCGCAGGAGTCGGCCGACGCCCTGGCGGCGCGCCGATTGGCTGGCGTGCCCACCGGTCCCCCGCCGCTCGTAGGACGGCTCGACTCGCCGGGACAGTCCTTTGCGAGCGGAGGCTGACACGCTTGCTGCTGCGCGGCCAGAATTGGCGCGGCCGCGCGGGGTAGCTACCTTGCACGCCATGGCCAAGATTCTTTCCCCGTTCAAGTCGCTCCCCCTGGAGCGCCGTCAGTGGCTCGTGCTCGAGGCCCTGGCGAAGCACAAAGGCGCGAAGACGCTTTACGCGCAGCGCATTGCCGCCAAGGGCGGCGGATTCCGCGCCGCGACGCTCGTGACCTGGTCGGCCGAGAAGGTCGGTAAGGAAGCGCTCCGCCTCGGCGCGCTCACGCCACAGGACGAGCTTGAACTGCTACAGCTGCTCTACGTCGATCTTGAGCCGCAGTACCAGATCACCTTCCTCGACGCCATGGGTGTGGGCCACGAGAACGGCGTGCTCCCCGAAGATCTCGAGGTGCCGTACGCGGGCGTCGACGCGGTCAAGAAGGGCGCCGAAGCGGTACTCGCGGCGCACGGCGACGCCGGCCGTCATTATCTGCGCACGCTGGTGGTGTACAACCTCGCCGCGTGGCCCGGTCTCGAGACCGTGGTTCCCGCAGAAGGGTGAGACTGGCGTTCGGGATGCGCGTCAGCGCATCCCGAACATGCCACCGCCGCCGAACGGCAGTCGCGGCATGCCGCCGCCCTTTCCACCGGGGCCGCCGCCCATCTTCTTCATCATCTTCTGCATCTCGCGGAACTGCTCGAGCAGACGATTCACTTCGTTCACCGGCCGTCCGCAGCCCTTGGCAATACGCGCGCGACGTGATCCGTTGATGAGCTCAGGCTTCTTGCGCTCCTGCGGCGTCATGGACAGCACGATCGCTTCGATGTGCTTCATACGCTTGGGGTCCATCTTGACGTCCTTGAGCATCTTCGGGTTCACACCCGGCAGCAGCTTGAGGAGGTTCTCGAAGGGACCGAGCTTCTGCATCTGACGCATCGCCGACAGGAAGTCTTCGAGGTCCATTCCTTCCTTGCGGACCTTCTTCTCGAGCTTCTTGGCTTCCGTTTCGTCGAAGGCTTCCTGCGCCTTCTCCACGAGCGAGACGATGTCGCCCATCTGGAGAATACGGCCAGCCATACGCTCGGGATGGAACTCCTCGAGCGCATCGGGCTTCTCGCCTACGCCGATGTACTTGATCGGCTTCTTGAGGACGCCGTAAATCGAGAGCGCCGCACCGCCGCGCGCGTCACCATCGAGCTTGGTCAGAATGACGCCGGTAATGTCGAGCGCATCGTTGAAGCCCTGCGCGATCTTCACCGCTTCCTGACCCGTCATGCCGTCGGCGACGAACAGGATTTCGTCGGGCTTGATCGCCGCCTTGAGCCGCGTAAGCTCGTCCATCATGTCGGCGTCGATCTGCAAACGGCCGGCGGTGTCGACAATGACCACGCGGTCACGGTTCCGGACACCCTGCTCGATACCGGCCTTCGCGATCTTTACCACATCCTGCGTGGTGCGATCGGCGTATACCGGGACATCGAGCGCCTTGCCCAGCGTTTCGAGCTGGTCGATGGCGGCAGGACGGTAAACATCGGCCGCCACCAACCGGGTGCTCTTGGCCTCGAGCTTGAGCCGCCGCGCCAGCTTGCCCGCCGTGGTCGTCTTACCCGACCCCTGCAGGCCAACCATCATGACGATGGTGGGCGGCACGGTGCTCATGCGGAGCCCTTCGCGCCGCTCGCCCAGCATGGCGGTCAGTTCGTCATGGACGATCTTGACGAGCTGCTGCGCCGGCTGGACGGTCTTGAGCTGCAAGACGCCAATAGCCTGCTTTTCCACCCGCTCGAGGAACTCGCGGGTGAGGGCAAAGTTGACGTCGGCTTCGAGAAGGACGCGGCGGACCTCGCGCAGCCCTTCCTTTATATCGGCCTCGGTAAGAACGCCGCGACCGCGCAGCTTCGCGAAGACGTTGCCGAGTTTGTCTGTTAGCTCGTCGAACATATCCGGGAAAGGTAATCGATTGGCGCCCGCGAGGCGGGGGGCGTACATCGTGACCCCGGGCACCGGTTTTTTTCCCGGGGGGTGACGCTGAGGGCCACCCATGACGCAACTTGCGTCGGAATCACGCGTTGCTCCGATTTCTGGTCGCCGTACATTTGCCAGATCAGGATCACGTTGTCACTCTCTTGGCCAGCCACGTGTCGCCCCAGAATCCGCGCTACCCCGCCGTTACCATGCCCCGCGGTCAGAGGAAGGAGGAAATCCTTCGCGCGGAGCTCCCCCCAACGCTGCCGCTCATGGCGCTGCGTTCCACGATCGTGTACCCACTGGGAACGATCGCGGTGCAGATGGGCGCCCCGGAAAATCTGGCGCTGCTCCGGGCCCACGAGGAATCCGGGCTGGTGGTCGCCCTCGTGGTGGCCTCGGGAGACAACGACGACGCCATCGACCCGCACCGGTTCATTGGCCGGGTCGGCGTCGCTGCCCGCGTCCACGAGCGTATCAACCTGCCGGGCGATACCGTCCAGATCACGTTGCAGGGGCTCCGTCGCATCACCATCGACGCCGTCGATCAGGTCGAGCCGTTTGCCATCGCGCAAATTCAGGGCGCGCGGGAAACACCCCCTGAACCGGCCGAGCTCGACGAGCTGGTCGCGCGCACCGTGACGGCGGCGGAAACGCTCGCCGAACTGGTGGACCGCATTCCCAACGAAGTGCCGCAGATCCTCAAGATGAACGTCTCCGATCCGGGACGTTTCGCGGACCTCGCGGCCACCAACATGAACTTGCGCATTGCCGACAAGGAAGAGGTGCTGCAGCGCCTCGACATCGGGCAGCGCATCCGCTTCATCCTGTCGCGCCTCGAACGCGAAGTGGCGCGCGCGCGCGTCATGGACGACGTCAAGAAGCAGACGGAAATCAAAATCGAGCAGCACCAGCGCGAGTTCTATCTGCGTCAGCAGCTCCGCGCCATTCAGTCGGAACTCGGCGAGGCCGATCCCAACGAAAAGGAATCGGTCGACCTGCTGCGCCGCATCGAGGAAGCACGTCTCCCCGAAAAGGTCGCCAGCGAAGCGCGCCGCGAAACGGAACGGCTGCGCATGCTCTCGCCCGCATCGAGCGAGTATCAGGTGCTGCGCACCTATCTCGACTGGGTGTTGGCGTTGCCGTGGCACAAGCGCAGTGGCGACGACGCCGAAATCGAACTCGCGAAGGTCGAGGCCGCCCTCGAAGAGCGTCACTATGGCCTCGACGAAGCCAAGGAACGCATCGTCGAATATCTGGCCGTGCGCAAGCTGCGCGGTGGTGACCCCACCGGCCCCATTCTCTGCCTCGTCGGTCCGCCCGGCACGGGCAAGACCTCGCTCGGCGAAGCCATCGCCACCAGCATCGGCCGCGAGTTCTACCGCATCTCGGTCGGCGGTGTACGCGACGAAGCCGAAATTCGCGGCCATCGGCGCACGTATGTCGGCGCCATGCCGGGCATGCTCATTCAAGCGCTCCGCCGCGTCGAAGTCCGCGATCCCGTCATCATGATCGACGAGATCGACAAGATGTCGAGTGGTGGGCCCTCTGGTGATCCCACCGCGGCCATGCTCGAAGTGCTCGACCCGTCGCAGAACACGACGTTCGTCGATCACTATCTCAACCTGCCCTTCGATCTGTCGAGCTGCTTGTTCATCTGTACGGCGAACAACTTGTTCGATATCCCGGGTCCGCTGCGCGACCGTATGGAAGTCATTCGCATCGCGGGCTACACCATCGAAGAAAAGGTCGAGATCGCACAGCGCTATCTCATTCCCCGACTCCTCGAAGATCACGGGCTCACCGACGTCGACCTGCACATCTCCGAGCAGGTCCTGGGCTTCATCACGAGTCGCTACTCGCGCGAAGCCGGATTGCGCACCTTCGAGCGCTCCATTGCGACGCTCATGCGCAAGCGCGCCCGCGCCAAGGCCGACGGCGACGAAAGCACCTGGGAAATCGGCGCAACGCGCGCCGAAGACCTGCTTGGTCCGCCACGCTTTTCGCAGGAAGAAGCCGAGAAGGAACCGGAAATCGGTGCCGTGACCGGCCTCGCCTGGACGAGCACCGGCGGCGAACTCATGACCATCGAAGCGCTGCGCATGCCGGGCGTGGGCAAGCTCACTGTTACCGGGCAACTGGGCGATGTGATGCGCGAGTCCACCGAGGCGGCGTATTCGTTCGTCCGCTCCCGCGCGGCGACGCTGAGCATCGCCGACAGTGAATTCCGAGAGTCGGACATGCACCTGCACTTCCCCGCCGGTGCCATCCCCAAGGATGGTCCGTCGGCCGGTATTGCCGTCACGCTGGCGTTGGCCAGTGCGCTCTCACGCCGGCCGGTGCGTCGTGATCTCGCCCTGACCGGCGAAGTGACGCTGCGCGGCAAAGTGCTCGAGATCGGAGGCGTGAAGGAGAAGGTGCTCGCGGCGTATCGCGCGGGACTGCGCGAAGTCATTCTGCCCAAGGGCAACGAGAAAGACGTGCGCGACGTGCCGCAGGAAGTGCGTGACAAGATGGCGTTCACCTTCGCCAGCACCATGGACGAAGTGCTGCACCTGGCGTTGCTGCCTCCCGCCGAAAAGCATCCGGCAGACAAGCCGGAGGTGACGACGGCCGCGCCCGGAAAGAAGGCACGGACACAGCCAGCCGATCTGCGCTGAACCGACGGACCTCATGCACTGACGACGGGCCCGCGTACACACGCGGGCCCGTCGTGTTTACAGCAGTCCGCCCGCGATGTAGAGCAGCAGCCCCACCAACCCGCCCACGATCGTGCCGTTGATGCGGATGAACTGCAGATCACGCCCGATCTGGAGCTCGATCTTGCGTGACGTCGCGTTCGCGTCCCACGCGCCCACGGTGGTGGCGATGAGCTTCGCGACTTCTTCGCGCGCTTGCTCCACCGAATACGTCACGAGCTCCACGACCCACCCGTTGACCTTCTCGGCGAGCGCGGCGTCTTCGAGCACCTTATGCCCCAAACCTGACAGCCACTTCTCCAGCTGATCAGGCTCGGCTTCGGCGTCGCTCGCAAGCTTCTCCGCGTAGTTGGCGATACGCACCTTCACGTCGCCCCAGACTTCGCGCGAGAATTCGGCGACGCCCGGATGATCGAGCACGTCGAGCTTGATCTGTTCGGCACGCGCGATCGTTTCGGGGTTCTCGCGGAGATTGGCGACGAACTTCTCGACCGCCTCGTCGTATCGACGCCGCAACGGATGCGCCGGATCCGCGGCGACGGCAATGAGTGTGGCTTCCACACCACTCACGATCTTGTCGCCCAGCCGATTTTCGACGGCGCCCGGCACCCACCACGGGCTCTCCTGCTTGATGCGCTCGCGAATGGCTACTTCGTTTTCATCGAGGAATCGCGCGGCCAGTCGCAGGGCGTCGTCGAGCAGCGCCTGATGCCGACCGTCGGCCGTGAGCAGCTCGAACGTCTTGGCCGCCAACGGCGCGGCCTGCATCCGACGCAACCGGGATACGATGCCGCGGTCCACGAGCTCCTGGACATCCTCGTCGCGCATGACATTGACCGCACCCGAAATGCCGTGCGCGGCGGCCCGGGCAATGCGGCGGCTGTTTTCCGGCCGAGCCAGCCACTGGGCCGCGCGCTCGCCCAGCTTCATGGCCGCCAGCTTGGTGGTGACCACTTCCCGCGTGAGAAAATTGCGCTGCACGAAATTGCCAAGAGCCGTCCCGATTCGGTCTTTGCGCGACGGGACGATGGCCGTGTGCGGGATGGGAATGCCGAGCGGGTGCCGGAAAAGCGCCGTCACGGCGAACCAGTCGGCAATGCCGCCCACCATCGCAGCCTCGGCGAACGCGCGAAGATACCCCAACCCGGGGAACTGCGCCTCGTAGTAGCGCGCGACTACAAAAACGACGGCGACCACCACGAGCATGGCGGTCGCGAGTCGTTTCATCTGTACCAGTCGTACCCGACGCACTTCGTCGTCGGGAGTGATGCGTAGCGCCATGGGCACCGCGGCATCATCGGGTGGTACGGGAACGGAAGAGTTGATCGTCATGAACGCGTCATGAGCGACACCACACTACCAGCTCAACGACCCGTCGGTGGGCGATCGATGGTAATGCGGGCCACGTCGATGGGAGCGGACAGGCCTGCCGGCAAATCCATGTAGATCACTACGGGTTTTCCGCCGACCTGTTCCAAACTCAGCGTCACCGTGCGCGCTTTGCGCTTGGGCGTGGCCACGACGTCGAGGCGGCGGCTGGTGCTTCCCGGCGCGGCATCGGGCTTCGCCATCTCGTAGCGACGACGCGCGGCATCGGCCATGACGTCGAGGAAATCGGCGGCATCGACCGAGGAATCCCACACCGAGGCCCACACGAGGGCGTCGCCCTGCGGCGTGCGCACTACCTCGAACCGATCGCCGTCCACGCCGGTGGCGGCCCGGCGCGCCATTTCGTCGTTCTTGAGATGCTGTACCAAGAGGAGTCGCGTTTCGAATTCCCCGAGGGTGTTGGAGAACAGCACCGTGCCCGCGCGCGGCGCCGGCAACGTGACCGTATTGGGCAGATCGCGGGTACTCGCGTCCCCCGAGAAATACGCCGAGTCGTTGAGGATCTGCTTCGTGCTCACCGGAAGGTCTGCCAGTAACTCCTTCTCGGGGCGCACGTTGATGAAGCGACGCACGAAGTCAGCGCCGCCCAGATACGGAAAGAGCAGCCCCTCACGCACAGCGCGAGGAGCGCTCGCAAAGACGGGCATCCCGGTGCTGCCATCGCGAATGAGATCGCGCATGCGATCCCAGCCACCGGGCATCTTGAGCATGGGCCCGGCGTTGGGATCGATACGCAGCTGCATGAACACCGCCTGCCCTTCGAGCACCGACTGCGCTGCGACCTGGCGGTCGCCGTTGTCTACCTGCGCTTGAATGCTGTCGATGTTGACGTACTGGTCTTGCAGCGCGTGCACGAGCTCGTGCGACACCGTCTGCTTGAGCAACATCTCGGGCGCACCGTCCACCACGTACAGCACCTTGGTGGCGGGGTCGTAGTAACCCACGATCTGCTCCTCGAGCAGACGCTGCAACAATACACCGAGGTTCAGCGTATCGGGGATCATCCCGAGAATGCGGTACACCGCTTCCTGGCCGGCCACCTGCGCCTTGCCGCGCTCGCTCTCGAGCTGCTTCCGCACGAAGACGGCGACTTGCTCCTTCGTGCGCTTCTCGATCTTGGGCGGCGTCTTGAACGGCAGCCCCAACTCCTTTTCGATCTTCGGCACGAACTCCGCCACAAGTTCGGCGTAGGGGCCATCGCCGGCAGACGGCTTGTCTCCGCAGGCGCCGACGAAGGCGGCACTGAGGAGAAACAGCAGCGCCGCAGCGTGGCGCTGCGGCGAGGTTTTGGTCGTAGACATGGGCTGACTCAGGCGGAGAACGCGCGCTCGATATACCAGGTGATCAGGGCCTCACCCCAAAGCAAGGTGAGCAGCGCAGCGGGCGCAAGGAACACGCCGAAAGGAACGTCGGGAAACTCGAACGGCTCACCCCGTTTGGCCGAGCGCAGCTTGACGATGGGCCCCACGATGAGCAGGAAGGTCACCGCGCCGACAAAGGCGCCGACAATGATCGTCAGCAGCGAGCGTTCGGCACCGATGGCCGCGCCAACGACGGCCATGAGCGTCGTATCGCCAAAGCCCATGGCTTCACGCTTCATGATCACTTCGGCGAGCCAGCCAATGATGGTGATCGCACCGGCACCCACGCACGCCCCAAGTACGGCGGGCCACGCCGACACGAAGTGCGACGGCTCTTCCACGAAGAAATTCACGATCGCGAAAAGCAGCATCATGATCAGCCCCGACACCGTGAAGCCGTCGGGAATGAGATAGTGCTTCGCGTCCGTTACGGCGATGCCGAAGAGCAACGTGGCGAACACCGAGACACGGAACGCCTCGAAACCGAAGCCCAGGAAGTAAAAGGCGAGGACCCACATGAGTCCTACAAGCGCCTCGACCGCGGGATACTGCAGCGAAATGGGGAGCGCGCACCCGGCGCACTTTCCGCGCAGCAACAGCCAGCTGACGATGGGAATGTTCTCGTACGACTTGATGGGGCGTTCGCAACGCGGGCAGCGCGACCGCGGCTTCACCACACTGAGGTCGAGCGGCCAGCGGGCAATGCAGACATTGAGGAACGAACCGATCGAGGCGCCCACGACGAACACCGGGAGCAGCACCATGAGCAGTTCGGTCATCGAGAGATGACCAATGAGCCCGGCAGTCAGCCCTCCCGTGTATTCCACGGCACCGAGGGCGGTTGTATCGAGTGGCAGCGTCGCTTGCATGCCGTCAGGACGACTGAGGCGCATGGGACGCCACGCGTAGCGCATAGAGGAGAATCCCCGTCGCCACGGCCACGTTCAACGATTCCACCTCCGCCGCCATGGGGATCGAGACCGTCCGCGATACCGCCGCGGCCACGTGGGGCGACAGCCCCGCCCCCTCGTTACTGACGACCAACGCCAGCCGCTGAGGACAGGCATCCGGCCGCAAGCCATCGACGGCATCCCCGTGCATGTCGGCCGCCCACAGCGACATCCCCGCCGACTCGGCAAACCCGGAAAACTGCTCCCAGGAGAGCATGGCCACCGGATGGTGGAAGAGCGCGCCCATGCTGCTCCGTACCACCTTGGCGTTCCACAAGTCGACGGTTCCCGGGAGTGCCACCGTGGCGGTCACCCCCATGGCGGCAGCGGTCCGTATCACCGTTCCCACGTTGCCGGGGTCCTGGAGGGCGTCCAGCACCAGGTAGCGGGCCTGCCCGGTGGGCGCTGACAGCGGGCGGTCGGGGATCGTCGCAACGGCCAGCACCCCCTGCGGCGTGTCGGTGTCTGCCGCGCTCTCAAGGTCGGCTTCCGAGACCTCAAGCACCGGCACCCCACGCGCCTCGGCGGTGGCCAGCAGCCCCCGCCCCCGCTCGTCGTCACGCAGGGCAGCAGTGACCAGCAGCCCGGTGATGTCGAACGAAGAGGCCAACAGCGTCTCGACCGTGCGGACCCCTTCCGCGACGAAGCGGTGCTGGCGTTCACGGGCCTTCCGGCGCTGCAGGTCGCGGGCGAGTGTGAGTAGCTTCACGTCTTCAGGAGGAACTCGCGGGGTTCGCGGGTACAAGAATGTCGACACGGAGTCGAGCTGGCCGCACCGGAGGTCGGGCGCCGCTCACATGAACGATAGCGGAGGGAATATGGCGCGATTATCCCGTCGGACCAGCGTAGCAAGAGGACTTTGCTTGAGCGGGGCGGTCCTGCTGCTCGCCTCCTGCGTGCCCAATACGGCGCAGGAAGTGGACATGGGCAACCAGTACGCCCAGCAGATCGAGCAGCAGCTTCCCATTGTCCGCGACCCGGAAGTCGTCCGGTACATCAACGTGCTCGGCGATTCCATTGCGCGCGTGGTCGACGACCGCAGCCTTACGTGGCGCTTCAATGTCGTGGACCAGGACGAGATCAATGCGTTCGCCGTGCCGGGCGGGCACATTTACGTGAACCGTGGCCTCATCGCGCGCACGACCAACATGTCCGAGCTGGCGGGCGTGATCGGACACGAGATTGCGCACGTGACGCAGCGACACAGCATGAAGCAGATGGCCGCTGCGCAGCGGGCCAACGTGGGCTTCAGCATCGGGTGTGTAATCGCCCCCTCACTCTGCCAAGGTCTTGCCGGAACGGGCGCGTCCGTCGCGGCGCAGGGGCTCTTTGCCAAGTTCAGCCGCGATGACGAATCCGACGCGGACAAGTTCGGCGTACGCTACGTGTCCCGCTCGGGGATCGACCCGCGCGGTATGCCCAGCATGTTTCGCATCCTGCTGCAGGAACGCGAGCGCAACCCGAGCGGTGTCGAAGCATGGTTTGCCTCGCACCCGGTTGAGGAGAGCCGCATCCGCGTCACCGAAGAGGAGATTGCGAAGATCGACCCCATCGTGCTTCGGTCGCTTACGCGCGACTCGCGCAGCTTCCAGACGTTCAAGACACGGCTGGCGGGGCTGCCACGTTCGCCGCAACGCGCGCGCTGACCGAGCCGTGCGGTGAACGCAAAACGGGCGCGCCTTGAGAATGGCACGCCCGTTCTTGCATGGCTGGCGCTTTACAGTCGTCGCACGAATTCCGTGATGAGTCCCTCGAAGCGGCCGGCCACCGCGCGGCCGGCGTCCATCACTTCCTCGTGACTCAGTTTCTCGTGCGACAAGCCGGCGGCCTTGTTGGTGATGCACGAAACGGCCACCGCGCGCATGCCGATCGCACGAGCCATGATGACCTCCGGCACCGTCGACATCCCCACCGCATCAGCACCAAGCTTTTCGAGCATGCGGACCTCGGCCGGCGTTTCGTAGGTAGGGCCCAGGAGACCGCAGTACACCCCTTCGTTTAACGGCACATTCACCGCGTGCGCTGCTTCGCGCATCAGGGCGCGGAGCTCCGGGTCGTACGGGTCGCTCATATCGGGGAAGCGCACATCCCCCTGCTCCGTCGGCCCGATGAGCGGATTGCGGAACATGAGGTTCATGTGGTCCGCAATGAGCATCAGGTCACCGGCCTCGAACGTGCGACGCACGCCTCCGGCCGCGTTTGATGCGATGTAGACCGGCGCCCCCAGCGCGTGCAGCACACGCACCGGGAATGCGGCCAGTCCGGCACCATGTCCCTCGTACATGTGAAAGCGCCCCGCCAGCATGACCACCGGGCGCGAGCCCAACATCCCGACAATGAGCTGACCGGCATGACCAGCCACCGTGACCTGCGGAAATCCGGGCACATGCGAGAAGGGGATGCGCACGGCATGCTCGAGGCGATCGGCCAACCCGCCGAGGCCGGAGCCGAGCACAATGCCCGCGACCGGTGTCTGCCAAGCGGCGCCCACGCGCTCACGGATGTACGCGGCGGCGCTCGTCGCAGCGGTAACGCCAACCGGGATGGTCTTCATACGACAGTCTCCTCAGCGAGAAACATGGGAGGCACGTCGGTGGCCAATTGCGCCATCTCGCGCGCGGCCTTGGCACGCAACACCGTGCGTTCGGCGAGCGGAAGAAACGCCGCGTCGAACGCGTTGAGCGATACCGTGCACAGGGTCGCGAAGTCCCACCCCAACCACTGTGCGCACGAGGTGAACTCTTCGGTGAGGGTTACGCCACTCATCATGGTATTGTCGGTGTTCACCGTCACGCGCGCGCCCAGCTCGTGGTAGCGGCGCATGGGATGTTCACCGAACGTGGGCACTACGCGCGTCTGCACATTGCTCGTGGGGCACACTTCGAGCGCGATGCCGCGATCGACGATGTACGCTTCGAGCGACGAATCCTCCTGCAGTCGCGTGCCGTGCCCAATACGATTGGCGCCACAACGATGTACCGCCTCATGAATGGACTCGGCACCATCGCCTTCGCCCGCATGCACCGTTACGGCCAGGTTGTTGTTGCGGGCATACTCGAAGGCGGCCGCGTGGGCATGCGCCGGGTTGCCGAACTCCCCGCCCGCCAAGTCGAACGCCACGACGCCGTTATTCTTGTACGCTACGGCCAGCTCCGCCATGTCCATGCTGTGCGGCCACGGGAAGCTGCGCAGCGCGCACACGATGCACCGGGCGACCGTACCCGTCTCCTTTTCGCCACGACGCAAACCGCGGATTACTGCGTTCATCACATCGTCGCCGGTGAGCCCCTCGCGCATATTGAGCGCCGGACAAAAGCGGACTTCGACGTAGCGCACACCATCCAGCGCCGCATCGAGCACCAGTTCATGCGCGATGCGCTCGATCTCCTCGGCGGTTTGCATGACGGCCAGCGTAATCTCGAAACGTGCCAGGTACTCTTCGAGATTGTGCGCATCATCCACGCGCATCCACTTGGCCAAGGCGGCAGGCTCGTGAAAGGGCAACGTGATCCCGCGCGCTTCGGAGAGTGCGAGCAGCGTTCCGGGGCGCAGTGATCCATCGAGGTGGCAATGCAACTCCGCCTTGGGGAGCGCGCGCAGCAGCGCGACGAACGCCGGATTGAGCGACGCCGTCGGAGGCAATGACGTGCTCATGTCGTCGCGTCCTCGAGCCGTTCGCGCGCGGTCACCACCCGAAAGATGGCGCCACCATTCACTGGCGTGTCCGCGGGGGTTGGCAACCCGCGACTGTCAGTGAGCCGCAAGCGACCGGCTTCAATGCCTTCTGCATCATCGGGGAACAGTACCCGCACGGCATCGAGAGCGCTCGACCCGGCGGGCACGGTCACTCCGCGCTCATTCACGAACACGCGCACGTCCGCGTTGGACATCACAAACTCCCGGGAGTAATGGCTCGGATGCGGGCCGTGTCGTCGCCCTGCACCGGTTGTGGCTGACGACGCAGAAATTCGCTTACCGCGTCGATATCCCTGACCGTCAGAAATTCCGTACTGACCGCCGCTTTGACGATGTCGCGGAAGTCGTTTTCCACCATGAAATCATTGAGCGCCAGGCTATAAATGCGCGCCGGATCGAGCGGGGTCCCTCGAAGGTCGGTCACGCGCACCACGCGTGCCCCCTTCGGCCGTGACGGGTCGAACTCCACCGTCAATCCGCTCACATGCACATCGGGGCGTCCGCCGCTCACCCCCTCTTCGAGTATCTGCATCAGCGCCGCGCCGCGGAGGCGCACGCGAGCCAGCAGATTCCCGAACGGGGTGACGTAGTGCACGCCGCCATAGTTCAACGGGCCCGCGGCCAGATCCGCGCGCACGCCGCCGTTGTTCCACATCCCCACGTCAGCGCCCGCGCTTTGGCGCACCGCATCGGCCAGCAGATTGCCCACCGCGTTCTGCGCGCCCGTGCGCCGCATCGGTGCCGCCAGTGTCGCCACCTGAGTCGACAGGCGGCCAGCCACACTGGCCACGGCCGCCTTCACCAGCGAGTCCACCTGCGGGTCTGCGTCCGCCACGGCCTCACCGCGCACCGGCACAATGGTGCTGGTGGCCGTCCCACCACCCACCGGGATGTCGACAATCACAATGCCGCGACCGCTCGACGTGGGCTCCACCGCCGGCATTCCCGCAAAGTCGAGCGCGAGGTTCACGTGCGCGTGCCCCATGACATACACGTCCGGACGATCGGCCCCCAATGCCCCGAGTCGTCGCCCAATGTCGATGCCTTCACCCGTGCACACGGTGGGCGCGTCGCGTTCGCAGCGCCCGCCATCGTGAATGACGGCCACCACCACCTGGGCGCCGG
>JAIXTI010000014.1 GCA_027484025.1 bacterium | reverse complement strand
CTTCACCCCCCAGGTTCTCAAGGAGAAGATCGACGCGCTCCTGCCTGCGGCGGCCGCCTGAGGATTAAGTCAATGAGTGATCCACGAGCCCAAACGGCTTACTACGAATCCGAGGCCGCGCTGCGGTTGGTCGACAAAGAGCTCGACACCCTGCGTGATGGTGCAGAGGCCGTCTCGCGCTTCGTCTCGGTGAGCCTGGCCGATTTGCCGCTGATTCTCGAGCGCGCGAACAACCAGATCCGCTCCGTCCTGGCTCATCTGCGCGAAACGCGGACCGCCCTGCAGACGACGACGTTCGACAAGTTGCAGACCACGCACGACAAGATCCGCGAAGTCACGTCGGCCACCGAAGACGCGGCGACGAACATCATGGATGCCTGTGATCGCGCCAGTCAGCTCGTTGACGAACTCGATACGATCGATGCCGCTGAAACGCCCGACCGTCAGAAGGCGGTGGAGGTCCGCAGCACCCTCCGCGATGAACTGTTCATGATGATGGGCGCCCTTCAGTTCCAGGACATCACATCGCAGCAGCTCGCGCATGCCTCGACCGTGCTCGTAGAGATGGAAAACCGCCTCGCCGACATCGCGAATCTCTTCGATTCGAGCATCTCGGTTGAGCGTCCGCTGGCAAGCCTCGCGATCGACGAGAAGAGCTTCGATCCGAACGCCACGACGCGCAACGCCGAGGAGCGACAGCACCTGGCCGACGAGATCTTCACCGTGGTGAAGGCCCCCGCGGCTTGAGGACAGGAGAGTACTGCAGCGTGTAGACCGCCCCCCGGACTACGCGATGCCTTCGAACGGCCCGTGCGCTTGCGTACGGGCCGTTCGAGCATTTCGGCGTCATCCACCGTCGACGCGGAGAATCTCAGGGCCAAAGCGGAGTAAACCTGTGACACCGGCGAGCCGATACTCCCCACCGTACGGGACGTCCCTCTGATTGTCCCACCGATTGTGACCCTGCACTGGCGCGGCCTGTGTCCCCACTGAATCTCGATGATGCTGCGACGCTGCTCATGCAGCTCGAAGCAACCGATACCGCTGATCTTGCCGTTCTGCGCGATGCGCTGACGGACCTCGCGTTCGAGAACCGCGTGCCACTGCGGGCGCAACCACATGTCGCGCGCGCCGCACGCGTGCTCGGCACCGTCGTCAACGGCACTGCCGCTGACGTGTCGGCGGCATTCGCCGAAGTGGGCCAGGCCATCGAAGCCGCCATGAAGGCGAGCGACAGTCAGCCCGCCGCGGTCGGAGCCGATCCCGTCGCGCACGCGCTTTCCGGTACCGTTGGCGGGGCCACCGGGATTGCCGTCGCCAGTGGGGCAACCTCGACCATCGAGTTCGACAGCGACGTGGACCGTGCCGACGAACCTGCGGCGGCGTTTACGCCTGCCGCAGCGTGGGAGGCGCCTGCTCCTGCCCCTGCGCCTGTTCCTGTCGCCCCCGCGGCCCCGCTCGTGGCTGTACGCGACTTCACCGAAGATCGCCTTCCCGACGACGCGGACCGCGATCTGCTCCCGGACTTCATCACGGAGAGCAATGAATGCGTGACGAACTCGGAAGCCGCGCTGCTGCAACTCGAGGCCAATCCGTCGGACGAAGAGGCGGTCAACACGGTCTTCCGTGCCTTCCACACGGTAAAGGGTACGTCGGCGTTCCTGGGCCTCGCCCGTATCGCCGCGTTTGCGCACGAAGCCGAATCGCTACTCAGCCGCGTCCGTGACAAGGAGATCGCGTATTCGCAAGGATGCGCGGACCTGTCGCTGCGCTCGGCGGACATGCTCAAGGCGCTCTTGTCGGTGGTGGAGAAAGCGCTCAACGGCGACGGGCGCATGCCCATTCCCGAAGGCTATTTCGAACTGCTCGACGCGTTGCTCAATTATGATCCCGCGCGTGACGCCAACGGCGTGCAGCTCGTGCTCACGAGCAGCAACGACGACATCTTTCCGGCCCCGCAGTCGAGCGGCGAAGACGCGGCGCTGAGCGGCCCCGTGGCCGGCAACGCAGCCAAGCGCGCCGACAACACCGGCGGGCAGAACGCCAATGCGAACGGCAGCAGCAATGCCGATGCGACCATTCGCGTGCGCACCGACCGCCTGGACCGCCTCATCGACATGGTGGGCGAACTGGTGATCGCGCAGACCATGATCGCCGGCGACGACACGCTCGACAGCGGTACACAGCACGAACTGCTCCGCAAAGTCACGCACGCCGGCAAGATCGTCCGCGAGTTGCAGGATCTGTCGATGTCGATGCGCATGGTGCCGCTCCGTCCCACGTTCCAGAAGCTCGCGCGCGTCGTTCGCGACACCGCAACCAAGGCCGGCAAGACGGTGCAGTTCATCACCGAAGGTGATGAGGTCGAAATCGATCGGACGATGGTCGATCGCCTCGGTGATCCGCTCGTGCACATGGTCCGAAACGCCGTCGATCACGGCGTCGAGCCGCCGCACGAACGCACCACGAACGGCAAGCCGGGCCTTGGCGTCGTGCGCCTCCGCGCGTATCACGCGTCGGGCAATGTCGTCGTCGAGCTCGTCGATGACGGGCGCGGCCTGCATCGCGACAAGATCGTGAAGAAGGCGATCGAGAAGGGGCTGATCGAGACCGACAAGGGCATGACGGACAGTGAGGTGTTCAACCTCATCTTCGCGCCCGGTTTCTCGACGGCCGAAAAGATCACCGATATCTCCGGACGCGGTGTCGGCATGGACGTCGTGCGCCGCAATCTCGAAGCCATCCGCGGCCGCATCGACATCACGTCGGCGCCCGGAAAGGGCACGACGTTCGCCATCCGTCTGCCACTCACCCTGGCCGTCACCGACGGCATGTTGGTGCGCGTCGGCGACGAACGGTTCATCGTACCGCTCACGCACATCCACATGTCCTTCCGCCCGGAGCAGAGCATGCTCTCCACGGTCGTCGGGAAGGGTGAGATGGTGCACCTGCGCGGCGAGCTCATGCCGATCCTGCGCCTGCACCGCCTCTTCGATGTCGCCAATGCGGTCGAGAGCCCGCTCAACGGCCTGCTCATGATCGTCGGTGACGGCGCCAAGCGCACCGCGCTCCTGGTGGACGAACTGCTCGGCCAGCAGCAGGTCGTCGCCAAGACGCTCGGCGATGGCTTGGGCAAGGTGGCCGGCGTCAGTGGCGGCGCGATCCTTGGCGATGGACGTGTCGGTCTCATTCTCGATGTCAACGAAACCGTCGCCCTGGCACAAGCGACGGATGCGCCACGGCGCGAGCGTGAAGCCGCCTGATCGGCAATAGCGCCAAAGTCGTAGCTGTTTGCAGTGAAGCTCCGTCCCCGGGGCGCCGATACCTCCTTCGATACGAGTCATCCGACTCCGGTTCCACTCCATTTTCCGAGCGAGCCATGAGCACGCAGAGCCTGCAGGTCATGAATTCAGAGAATGCCGTCGCCACGCTGACCCAGTCGCGTGCCGGCAAGTACCTCACGTTCTTCCTGGCCGGTGAGGAATACGGCCTCGAGATTCTCAAGGTGAGCGAGATCATCGGTCTGCAGCCGATCACGCGCGTGCCCCGCATGCCCGAGTTCGTGCGCGGTGTGATCAATCTGCGCGGCAAGGTCATTCCGATCACGGACCTGCGCATGAAGTTCGGGATGGACGCCGAGGATTCCGAAGACAGCTGCATCATCGTGGTGCAGATGCGCGGCATTCAGACGGGCATCGTCGTGGACCGCGTGAGCGAAGTCGTCGCCATTGGCGAAGCCGATATCGAGGACGCGCCGAGCTTCGGCGCCGGCATCCGTACCGAGTTCCTGCTCGGCATCGGCAAGACGGGTGGCCGCGTGAAGCTGCTGCTCGACATCGACAAGGTGCTGGCCACGAACGAAATCGCCGCCTTGCAGGCTGCGCAGTCGCACGCCGACTGAATCTGATCCAGCTGCTCTCGAGGCCCGCATGACTGCCCCCGCCACAGCGCTGTTCGCCGAATGTGAGCTCACACCGGCACAGTTCGCACGGATTACCCACGTGCTCCACGAGCACGCGGGGATCCGGATGCGTGAAGGAAAGGAAGGGCTGGTGCGTGCGCGTCTGACCAAGCGCCTGCGGAAGCTCGGCCTGAACGACTTCGATTCGTACCTCAACTACGTTGAGCGCGAACCGGGGAAGCAGGAGTTCGCCGAGATGATCGACGCCCTGACGACCAACAAGACCAGCTTCCTGCGCGAAGCGACGCACTTTGATTTCCTGCGCGATAGCGTCTTTCCGACGCTGTCGGGGCCGGTGCGCATCTGGAGCGCAGGCTGCTCGAGCGGGGAAGAGCCGTATACGCTCGCCATGCTCTGCAACGAAGCGTTTCCCGACATTGCCAAGCGTGATGTGCGCATTCTGGCGACGGACATCAGCCATCGTGTGCTGGCGCAGGCCAAGGCGGGCGTGTATCCGGCCGAGAACATGAGTGATGTCCCCGCGCCGTGGTTGCAGAAGTACTGGGCGCGCAAGCAGGACGCGGGCGGTCGCGCCGTGTTCGAAGCGGAGAAGAATCTTCGCCGCCACGTGAACTTTGCCAAGCTGAATCTGATGGAACGGTGGCCGATGCAGGGGCCGTTCGACGCCATTCTTTGCCGTAATGTCATGATCTACTTCGACAAGGCTACCCAACAGCAGTTGGTGGAGCGGTACTGGGGGCTGTTGCGCCCAGGTGGTCACCTGTTCGTGGGACACTCTGAAAGTCTGACCGGCCTGGCGCACAAGTTCCGGTACGTGCAGCCTGCCGTGTACGTGAAGTGAGTATGGTCTCCATGGCAACGGCTCGCGCCAGCGACCGCGTGGTCGGCGTCGCCGATCTCAAGGTGTCCAATGTACCCGGAGAAAAGCTCATCACGTACGCGCTGGGCAGCTGCCTCGGTATCGTGGTGCACGATCCGGTCGCCAACGTCGCCGGGATGCTGCATGTGATGCTGCCCACCGGCACGATCGATCCGGCCAAGATGGCGGACAAGCCCGCAATGTTCGTCGATAGCGGCGTGCCGTTGCTCTTCAAGGAGTGCTACAAGTTGGGCGCCAAGAAGGAGCGGATGCAGGTGAAGGTTGCAGGGGGCGCGCACGCCGGCGCCAGTGAAGAGGACGACCGTTTTCAGATCGGCAAGCGCAACATGATCGCGCTGCGCAAGCTGCTGTGGAAGAACGGCGTCATGGTGCACGCGCACGACACCGGCGGCGTACAAACGTCGCGGACCATGTGGGTTGAGGTGACCAGCGGCGAGGTCACTCTCAAAATCAACGGCGCCGAAAGCAAGCTCTGACGAGCGGATGACCTATGGCCTTTAACGTTCTTGTGGTCGACGACAGTGCCGTCATGCGGCAGATGGTCGTTCGGACTCTCAGGATGAGCGGTCTTCCGCTTGCATCGGTCCTCGAGGCCGGCAACGGCGAAGAAGGACTGTTCGTCCTCCAGGATCAGTGGGTAGACCTGCTGCTGCTGGATATCAACATGCCGGTCATGAACGGCGAAGAGATGTTGCGGCGTGTCCGCGCCAATCCCGAAACCGAGAATCTCCCGGTGATCGTCGTCTCCACGGAAGGCAGTGAGACACGGCTCCACTCGCTTACCGAGTTGGGTGCCGCGATCGTCCGTAAACCCTTCGCGCCGGAAACCCTGCGCGACACCATTCTGCGTGTCACTGGAGTGACAGATGTCGAGTACTACGGCGCAGTCCCTGTCGCGAGCGACGACAGCGACTTTTGAGGAGCTCGCGCTCCTCTTCCCCGAGTTGGATCTGTCGGCCGAACAGGCCGCGGCTCCACTCGATGTCGCAGTGTCGGTCGAGTTTCGTGGCCCCCTGACGGGGCGCCTCGTGGTTCGCGCGTCCCAATGCATTCTCCCCGCCATCGCGGCCAACATGCTCGGGGCCGAAGAGTCGAAGCAGGCCCCGTTGCAGCGTGACGCGCTCGGCGAAGTCGGCAACGTGATCTGCGGGCACGTGCTGCCGCTCATCGCCGGGTCGGACAAGCTGTTCAATCTGGCCGCGCCACTGGTGGTCGACGGTGGCGAGTTGCCGCATCGGGATGACGACGAGCCGGCGGCCCGTGTGCAGATCGGCGTCGAAGACGGGCGTGTGGAGACGGTGTTGTATCTGTTCGATACTCAGGCCGCTGCGGCCTGATCCCCGTGTCCACACTACTCGCCCAGTCGCCCGTCTCCGGTACGGCACCGTCGGCCAAGAAGCCGGGGGTCATCCGCGTGCTGGTCGTGGACGATTCGGCGCTTGTACGTCGCATCCTCACCGACGCGTTGTCCAAACATGACGACATCGAGGTCGTAGGTACCGCGACCGATCCGTATGTCGCACGCGAGCGCATTGCGCAGCTTCGCCCCGATGTCATCACGCTCGACATCGAAATGCCACGCATGGACGGTCTGTCGTTCCTGTCCAAGTTGATGCGGCATTTTCCGATTCCGGTGGTCGTGTGCAGCTCGCTCAGTCAGGAGAACAGTGAGACGGCCCTCCGTGCGCTCGCGCTCGGTGCGGTCGATGTCATTGCGAAGCCTGGCAGTTCGTTGTCGGCCGGCGAAATCACGGAAGAGTTGGCACGCGCGGTTCGCGCGGCTTCGCATGCGCGCGTGGTCAAGCGCGTCGAGCCGCAGGAGCCCCCAGCGGCGGTGCGGTCGACGATCGCGACGCTGAACACGACGAACAAGATCATCGCGCTCGGTGCGTCGACTGGCGGCACGCAGGCGCTGGAACATGTGCTGCGTCGCTTTCCCGTCGACGCCCCGGGTACGGTTGTCGTGCAGCACATGCCCGAGCACTTCACGCTGTCCTTTGCCAAGCGTCTCGATTCCGTGTGTGCCATGCGCGTGCAGGAAGCGAAGGACGGCGACTACGTGGTGCCGGGACTCGTGCTCATTGCACCGGGTGGCAAGCACCTCGTGGTGCAGGCGAGCGGCGCCCGCTGGGTGGCCCGCGTGAAGGACGGCCCCAAGGTGCATCATCAGCGGCCGGCCGTCGATGTGCTCTTTCAGAGCGTCGCGCGGAGTGCGGGGCGCAACGCCGTGGGGGCGATTCTCACGGGCATGGGGGCCGACGGGGCCAAGGGGATGCTCGCCATGCGCGAAGCCGGTTCGTATACGGTGGCGCAGAACGAAGAGACGTGCGTGGTCTACGGCATGCCGCGCGAAGCGGTCAAGCTTGGCGCCGCCACGGACGTTCTTCCGCTCGACCGCGTGGCTGATGCGTTGTTGCACGCGGTGCACGCCAGCGCGCACGCCTGATCGAAGGGCGTCGGCGACGTGAGCACAGAGGGCCCGGGAGCGAGTATCGCTTCCGGGCCCTCTTGCTGTGCTCCTGCCGTCTGTGGTTGCTGCCGTCCGCCGTCTCGGCGCGAATCCGCCGCATCGCGCCGAGACGGCGGACGGCAGAAACGACAGACGGCAGGGGCGGGGGAACTGCGGTGTGTACCTACGCGAGCGGCAGGCGCACCGTCACGACCGTGCGTGCGTCGCGACGTTCGACATCGAGCGTTCCGCCAAGGGTGTCGACGAAGGCGCCAACGATGGCGAGTCCCATGCCGGCTCCGCGTACGCCGGTCTTGCCGGTGACCATCGGTTCGGCCGCGTGTGCGAGCACGGCGTCGGGAAAGCCCGCGCCCTCATCCTCAACGCTGACCGCCACGCGGTCGCCGTCGCGAGTGGTGCGCACGATAATCGTGCTCCCGGTGGGTGCGGCGTCGTGCGCGTTTTGCAGGAGCTCGAGCAACACGTCGCGCCACCAGAGCTGGTCGGCGAGGATCGTGGCATCGGACTGCGCGATCAGTTGAACGAGTCGGCTCGGAGCCGTGGTCGCGAACTGGCTGACGGCATCCTGCGCTCCGGCGTCAACGCTGACGGGCACGCGCTTGAGCGAGCCGGCGCGGGCGAACTTCGTGACCCGCTGGAGGTACTGCACCATGCTCTCGGCCGCGCGCTGGATTTCGGCGACGTCAGCATACGTCGGCGAGTCCGGCGGCAAGTCGGACAACAGGAGTTCGCTGTAGGTTCGGACGACCGTCGAAAAGTTGTTCAGGTCGTGCGAGACCTTGCGGGCGAACCGGACAATCGTCTCGTTCGTGACCGCATTTGTCGGGAGAGGCATATTCACCGTAGAATATGTGCACCAGCCCACGTCACCACGAGGGCAAAGCGCCAGAGGTATACAAAACATCATGTGCCAACCCTCGTAGGTCGGGGGATGGCGATTCCTTCATCAGGGCTGCCGTATGAACAGATTCATTCTTGGGCTGCTGTCCGCTGTGAGTGTCGTCACGCTCCCGGCATTTCTGGAGGCGCAGAATGTCGCGCCGGCGTCGGAGCAGATTGCGGGCGCCGTGCTCGCGCTGCCCAAGGAGATGCGTGACGGCGCCGGCGTCATGGGGTATCGCGTTACTGGAAAACTCGAGCTGCTACGCGCGGCGAAGAATGGAATGCTCTGCCTCGCGGACGATCCGGTCGAGGAGAAATTCCATGTCTCCTGCTACGCCGACACCATGGAGCCGTTCATGGCGCGTGGGCGCTCGCTCCGCGCGGGCGGCGTCAAGGGCGCGCAAGTCGATACGGCACGCTTTGCCGAAGTGAAGGCGGGGAAGATCAAAATGCCGACGGCGCCGGCCGCATTGTATCAGATCTTTGCTGACAGCTTTGACGCGTCGACCGGCAGCGTGAAGAACGGTCGCAATCTCTTCGTGGTCTACATCCCGTTCGCGACGCCCGCAACGACGGGGCTCAGCACCGTGCCGTCGGATACCAAGCCGTGGCTCATGCTGCCCGGCACGCCAAAGGCGCACATCATGTTCAGCTCCACGATGTAACGTGGTTCGCCCGGCCCGGTTCGACACACTCACGCCGGCCCGTCTCGTCCGCGCACGCGACGCCCTGTGTGCGCAGGACGAGAAGATGGCACGCGCCATCGAACGCGTTGGGAAATGCACGCTGTTGCCGCGGCGCGAAGGCAGCCACTTCGGCCACCTCGCGCGCAATATCATCTATCAGCAGCTCTCGGGGAGCGCCGCCGCGACGATTCACGGGCGCTTCACGGCACTCCTGGGCGGTGATCCGCAGGTACCTGATCCGCACGGCATCCTCGCCATGACCGACGACGCCCTGCGCGCGTGCGGGCTCTCGAGTGCCAAAGTGCGTGCGGTGCGTGATCTGGCCCAACACGTCGTCGACGAGCGGCTCCCGCTGCATGCGCTCGACGATATGGACGATCAGGCCATCATCGATGCGCTGGTCCCGGTGCGTGGTATCGGCCCGTGGACCGCACAGATGTTCCTGATGTTCCGCCTCGGACGCCCCGATGTGCTTCCCGTACTCGACCTTGGCGTACGCAAGGGTGCGCAACGCATTTACCGCACCCGGGCCCTCCCCGACGCCGCGCGACTGGAAAAGATCGCGCGGAACTGGCGTCCATGGGCAAGCGTTGCCAGTTGGTATTGCTGGCGTGTACTCGATCTCGAAGACGCCGGCGGCTGGTAGCGCAGGTCGTCCTGCAGGAGCAGTGCATGCCGGAGTTTCGCAAGCGAGTCCGAGTACCCGTGTCCGCAGAAGAGCTGTTTGCGTGGCATGAACGTGAAGGCGCCTTTCTCCGGCTCTCCCCGCCGTGGGATCGTCCGGAAGTGGTGTCGCACGTCGGGGGTATCCGGGACGGCGCACGCGTCGAGCTCCGCGTTCACGCGGGCCCCATCCCCACGACGTGGAAGCTCGAGCACCGCGACTATATCGCGAACCGGCAGTTTCGAGACGTCATGCTCGAGGGGCCGTTCACGTCGTGGGTGCACACCCACAGCATCGAGCCCGACGGTCCGTCGGCGAGCGTGCTCGACGATCACATCGCGTACGAGCTGCCGCTGGGCGGTCTCGGTGAGGCGGTGGGCGGGTCATTCGCGGCGGGTACGCTGCAGCGCGTCTTCGCTTATCGCCATGCGGTCACATTGCATGACCTCGAGCGACATGCGGCGTATGCGCAGCGTCCACGACTTACGGTCGCCATTACGGGGGCCACCGGATTCATCGGTACGCAGCTGGCCGCGTTTCTCAGCACGGGTGGGCACAAGGTCATTCGCATTGGACGCGGCGCAGTCCAGCCCGGTGTCGTCGATGTCACGTGGAATCCCTCGCGCGGACAGCTCGACCCGCGCGCCCTCGAAGGCGTCGACGCGGTCATCCATCTGGCGGGCGCCAGCATTGCGGAGCGCTGGACAGATTCGCACAAGCGTGCCATCCGAGAGAGTCGCGTCGAAGGCACGTCGCTGCTGTCGCATACTCTGGCGCAGCTGTCGCGACGGCCAGCGGTGCTGCTGAGTGGATCGGCCATTGGCGTGTACGGCAATCGCGGCGATGAACTGCTCGACGAGTCAAGCCGCTTTGGCGATGACTTTCTTGCCGAAGTGGGTCGTGCGTGGGAAGGCGCGACGGCACCGGCGGAGAAGGCAGGCATTCGTGTTGTGCACCTGCGCACCGGCATCGTTCAGGGGGCAGCCGGTGGCGCGTTGGCCAAGCAGGCACCGCTCTTCAAACTCGGCGTCGGTGGCAATCTCGGCAGTGGTACCCAGTGGGTCAGCCCCATCGCCCTCGACGATCACATCGGCGCTATGCACTTCTGCCTTATGCGCGACGATGTATCCGGTGCGGTGAATCTCGTCGCGCCCGAACCGGTCACGAACGCGCAGTTCACCACCACGCTCGGTGATGTTCTGTCTCGTCCGTCGTTTGTGGCCGCGCCGGCGTTTGCGCTACGGCTGGCGCTCGGCAGCGACATGGCGAACGCGACCGTGCTCGCCAGCCAGCGCGTGGTGCCCGGCGTCCTGCAGAAGAAAGGGTTCGAGTGGCGCTACCCGACGCTCGCCTCGATGTTGCGCTTCGAATTGGGCGTCACGACCGACTGAGCCGCCGCGGAGCGCGAGCGGCTGGTTGCATGTAACTAGTTGTAGTATATGGAGATAGGTTCGACTCTCCGTTGCGTGTTCGGTTGCCGGAAACAGGTGCACGCCACGCCCGCGTGGCGATTTGACACTTTTTCCGGGTGCATCCCGTAAGATTGGTATACATGAACGCGATCATCGTAGAGAGTGTCCTCTTCATTGGCCTGCTGGCCGTGGTGGGGACGCTTTTGGTTTCAGCGCTGGGCATCACGCCCTTTGGCCGTCGCCTCAAGCAAACGGCCAATCGCAAGCGCATCGACAAAACAGCGGAACTCACCTGCCCCATTCACGGGTTGCAGCGCGAAGAAGATCTCGTGCGCCTTCCCACTGGTGAGCCGCTCTGTCCCCTTTGCTACAAGGAAGCTTTCCATGGCTACATCTCTTGATGACAAGCTCGGCGGGCTGCGCGATTCCTTCGGCAGCGCGATGCGAAACAATCTCCAGAACTCTGGCGGCGGAAACGGTGGACGCAATGTGACGCGTCTGGTATTGGCCGCCGTCGGCTTGCTCGTTGCCATTCTGCTCGTGCGTCCAACGATTACCTACATCGAACCGGGACATGTGGGGATCGTGATCAACCGTGCGGGCGGCGGTGTGTCGCCCACGCCGTTGGGCCCGGGCTTCCACCTGCGCAATCCGCTCTTCACTGCCATTCAGGAGTATCCGACGTT
The DNA here is from genome assembly GCA_027484025.1 of bacterium. Lineage (GTDB taxonomy): Bacteria > Gemmatimonadota > Gemmatimonadetes > Gemmatimonadales > Gemmatimonadaceae > Gemmatimonas. Next base: position 20,635 of record JAIXTI010000014.1, on the reverse strand, counting down.
CATGCAGACGTTGGTACTCACGAGGGAAAGCACGGAAGGCTCGCCCAACAACGATGAAATCAACGTGAACTCCATCGAGGGACAGCCGCTGTCGCTCGATGTGTCGATGTCGTTCGAGCTCGACGGGGCGAAGGTGCCGGCGTTGTACCAGACGTTCCGTACCGACGTGAACACCATTTCCCATGGTTTCATCAAGCAGGCCATCCGTCAGTCGTTGCAGGAGACGGTGGGTCAGGAGATGATTGCCGACATTCTCGGTCCCAAGAAGGCGGAGACGGTGACACGTACGCAGGCCGCCCTGCAGAAGCGCCTCGACCCGTATGGCATCGAGGTCCGGCAGTTCACGCTCAACGAGTTCCGCGCACCCAAGGCGGTGATGGACGCCATCTCGCTCAAGAACGTCATGTCGCAGCAGGCGCTCACGGCACAGAACGAGTTGCAGAAGAACACGTTCCAGGCGCAGGGTGACAGCATCAAGGCGGCGGGTCGTGCCAAGGCGATCATGGCGGAAGCCGAGGCGCAGGCCAAGGCGAACGAGTTGCTGTCGCGCAGTATCACGCAAACGCTCGTGCAGTACGAAATGGCGAAGCGCTGGAACGGGCAGATGCCGCAGGTGACCGGCGGTGCCATGCCGATGATGCAGTTGCCGGGTGTGACGAAGAACCAGTAACTTGCGGCCATGCCGCTTGTGAACTTCGAAACGCTGCCCGACGAGGCGCGTGCATGGGTGTTCGCTGCGGCGGCTCCGGTTACCGGGGCCGCCGCTGTCGCGTTACTCGATATGGTCGACGACCACCTGCGGGGGTGGCGTGCACACGGCGCACCATTGGTGTGCGCTCGCGAATGGCGTGATGGCCGGTTCCTGGTCGTCGCGGTCGACGAAGCGGCCACCGGCGCGTCGGGGTGTTCCATCGACGCGCTCTTTCACGCGCTGCGCGCCATCGAGGGGCAGGTGGGCAGTTCGCTCGTCGCCAGCGGTCAGCTGTACTGGCGCGACGCGAGCGGTGTGGTGCAGGTCAGCGACCGGCCGTCGTTCCGTGCACTCGCTGCTGCCGGCGGCGTTCACGGGGAAACCTACGTGTTCGACACCACGATCACCTCAGTCGGTGCCTGGCGGTCGTCGTTCGAAAAACCAGCGCACGACAGCTGGCACGCGCGCTTCCTTGTCGCCTCCTAACGAAGCCACTCGTCGATGTGCGCCGCAACGAACGCGTCGTCGACGAGCTCGGGATACAAGTCGGAAAGTCGCGCGAGCATGTCGGCTTGTCCGGATGAGAGCTGTTCGTGCGTGTCGAACGTCCACGTGCCGCGCACGAGCCCTTGGCGGCGGAGCACTTCGAGAATGCCGGGTAAGCAGCCGGTGTAGTTGTTGGCCGCATCGAACACGACGGCGTTGGCCATGGTGAGCGCCGCGCCGCGCGTCAGCCAGCTGCGCGGAATGCTCTCGGCGCCGCTGTCGCGCCACGCGCGTATCTCCTGCAGCATTTCCACCGCGCGCGAGGTCCACACGGCCCACTGGCCAAGCAGCCCGCCCACGAAGTGGCGCGTGTACGCACGGCCGCCACTTTGTACCGGAATATCGGTAAGCAAGTCGGGGACGATGGCGTCGTCATTGCCGGTGTACAGCGCGATGTCGTCGCGGCCGGCATCGGCGAGCGCGCGTACGACGTCGAGCGTGGCGTAACGATCGAAGGGCGCCACTTTGATGGCCACCACGTTGGCAATCTCGGCGAACTCGCGCCAGAAGCGATACTCGAGGCGTCGGCCGCCCACGGCGGGTTGCAGGTAGAAGCCGAAGAGCGGAATCGTTTCCGCCACGCGACGACAGTGGGCGAGAATCGCGTCGTCGGTGGCGTCGCGCCACGCGCCGAGCGACAGCAGACCGCAGTGGTAGCCGAGGGCGAGCGCGATCTGTGCTTCGCGTTGTGCTTGTGCGGTGTCGCCAATGAGGCCGGCAACGCGCACGAAGGGGCGGGGATGTGCGCGGAGTGATGCTGTGGCTGTTTCTGCGGCCAACTCGAGCACCGGTCGGTACAGCCCAATTTTCGCGTCGTGGATCGGGAAGCCGGTGGTGTGCACCCCCACTGCCATGCCACCTGCACCAGATGCCACGTAGTAGCGCGTCAGAGCACGCTGGTGCTGCTCGTCCATATCGCGCCGCGGCGTGAGCGCCAGCGGGTGCGCCGGAATGACCAACCCCGACTGCAAAGCGGCGCGCACGTTCACCGAAGCGGCGTTGTCAGAACTTGCCATCGCGTACCTCGAACTTCGTGGGCTTGTTGAGCAAGCGGCCCTCGTTGCGGATCCACGCGACTGCCCACGCGCACAACGTGTCGAGCGGCAGCGGCGTGTACGGCAGGTATTGCTCGAGCCGCTTCACGTTCGCCACCAGTGACTCGGCGCCTACGTCATGTTCGAAGCGCGGCGCAATCCCTGCATGACGACCGAGGCACTCTGCCACCTCGCGCACGCGCCGCATGGGGCCCGTGACGTTGAGCGCGAGTGCGGGTGTGTTGGCCGTTGCCAGACTTCGCAGCGCCAAACGATTGGCGTCGCCCTGCCAGATCATGTTCACCCACGCCGTGCGCAGATCGATCGGCTGCTGCTGCAGCACTTTCAACGCGAGCTCGGTGATGACGCCGTACCGTAAATCGCAGGCGTAGAACAACCGGTAGAGCAGCAACGGCGAACCCGTGCGGCGCGCGACGCTTTCGAACACACGCTCGCGTCCCACGCAGCTGGCCGCGTATTCACCATCGGGGACGAGCGCATCACCTTCCTGCGAGCCGCCGTTCGAGACGAGTGTACGGCCATACACGTTACCGGTGGAGAAGCACACGATGCGCGCGCCGGCAAAGCGTTCGGCCGCGTGCACACTGGCCACTACGTTCTGCGTCCACGTGCCCACCGGGTCGCCGGTGGTGCCGAACTTCTGTCCCGCCATCCATACGACATTGGCCGCGTACGGCAGCTCGGCCATCGCGCGCGGGTCGGACAAGTCGGCGCGCAGCACCTCCACGCCGTGTGCTGTCAGTGTGGCCGCTGCCTGCGCATCGGAAAAGCGCGATACGGCAATGACGCGACGGGAGCGATCGGCGATGGCCCGTCTCGCCATCGTGGCGAGCGACGGGCCCATCTTGCCGCCCGCGCCGAGAATGATGATGTCACCGTCGAGGGATTCCAGCGCGCCGATCGTTTCGATATCGGGGGCGGCAAGGCGCGCTTCGAGCGACGCCTCGGTCGCGGGGGCGCTGTCGACGGCGCCGTTATGCGGGCTGGGCATCGGCGGTTGCCGTCCGCGGCGGCATGGGGATGCCCAGTTCGCTTGCCAGTGCCCGACGGCCGTCTTCGATGCGTTCGCGCGCCATCGCCTTGAGGCGCGGAATATCCTCGAGCGTCATGCCGGCGGTGGTGATGGGCTCGAGTACCTGAGCCAGTGCGCGTGCGCGCAGGAAACGAAACGTGCCCTTGGCCATGGCGTTGCGTGTTCCGGCGACGGCGATGGGCAGAATGGGTGCGCCACTCTCGATGGCCAAGCGGAACGCCCCGTCCTTGAATGGCAGCATCTCTTGTGTCTTGGAACGGGTGCCTTCGGGGAAGATCATCACGCTCACCCGCTTGGCGAGCCGATCGCGGCACTGCGCCACGGCATCGAGCGTCGAATCACGGTTGCCGCGCACCAGCTTGATGTCGCCGGCCATCTGCATCATCCATCCCATGCAGGGGATCTTGAACATCGTGTCCTTGCTCAGCCACTTCATTTCCCACGGGAAGCAGCTGATGAGAAACACGTCGGCGTAGGACTCGTGATTGGCCACCACCACGTACGGGCGGCGCGGATCGGCGAGCGAGCCGCGCACCCGGAACGTCCACAGACCGTTCAGGCGCATCGCCGTGACACCGACAATGCGAAACATGCGACCGGCGGCGTAGCGCCCTTTGTCGAAGGGTGCCGTGAAGAGAAAGATGAGTCCCACCACGGGGGTGCCGAGCATCACGACCAGTACGGTCGCCGTCCACGCCCACCAATTCAGCATCGTACCGAGCATCACAATCCTGTTCAGGCCGCCGCGGCGGCGTATCGCTTGAGTCGCGCAACCATGGCGGCCAACCCGCTTTCGCGTGCGCCGAGCCCGATGTCCTGCATGAGCAGCCGGACGAAATCGGCGGGAAGTGCGAGCGTGGTGGACGCCGGTTGATCGTTGACTGCCGCAAAGGTGATGGCGAGGACAGCGGCTACCGTGGGCGACTGCCGGGCGTTCACATCGGCGTAAAAGTGCACCGTGCCGTCGTCTTTCCACTCGGGAAAGATGTCGACTCGGGTTTGGCACTCGGGCACCGTGAATTCGGTGCGATCGAGCTCGGCAAACCGCTCCGGGAGCGGCTCGAGCTTTTTGGACCACGAGAGCAGCGCCTGCATCTTGTCTTCGCGACCGAGCAGGCGGAATTGCTTCAGCGTTCGGGCGAGCGTCGGGGGCAGGCCATCAGGAGCGTCGGACATGCCACAAAAGTAGCCAATCCGCGAGGTGATGACCTGCCCCTGACCACTATCTGGGCAGGTCGATGGACCGGCTCCGCCCGAAGAAGCCGACGGGCTTGATGGAGAAGCTGTGCCAGGCCACCGGCATCACCGGCCAATCTTCGGGGCGCGGCACATGGTGGAAGCCCAGCGTGAGCCAGGAGACGACATCGGTATTGGCAATGGTGCGGTTGGCCGCCGTCCACCGGGGAAGACCGTCGCCGGCGACGCTGTTGGTGGGGTAGTCGCCGGCCGCATATAGCTCGTTGGCCGAGTACGCCGTGGTCCACAGCGTGTGATCGACAAAGCCTGCTCGCTTGCGCATGTAGTCATCGGGACTCATGAGCGACATGGCGCCGTGCCCTTCGATTTCATAACCCACGGGCCAGCCGAAGGGATTCTTGATGTTGGGATTGACGATCCGCCACACTTCGGGGGCGTTCATCGCCGACATGCGCATGCCGTCTTTTTCCGTCTGCGCCGTCTGCGTGTTCACCGTCCACACGCTTCGGCGTGGATTTTCACTCGGCAGTGTGGTGGTTTGCAGTTTGTCCACCATGAGCGAGTTCTGCGGTCCGTCGACATCCATGTCGAGTCGGAACGAGAAGAAATGGCTGTGATTCACGCCCACCAGCTTGTTCGCGATGATGCGCCCATAGTCGTTGTCCTTGGGCGTGCCGGTTGCCGCCTTCACCTGATCCATGCCGGTGGCACCGAGATTCACCGTGATCGAGCCATCCTGCTGCAGCACCCAGTCGAACAGATAGTCGTAGTTGCCGGCGTTCATGTACATGCGCAACACGAGATCCGTACGCGGTCGTGCTTCGTTCACGCCGCCACCGCCACGCGTATGACGCCACGCCACATCGCCCGTGTTGCGTTCGAAGAGGCAGGCGGTACGCTGACGCTCGCGCGGCGCGCCTTTCTCCGTCACGACGTAGCTGTTGAAGTACGTGGCATAGGTGGGGCATTCGACCCCCGTCTCGAGTGAGCTCGCGATGCCACCGAAAGCAAAGGGATAGGTGCCGAGGTCGAAGTATCCCTGATAGTTCCAGGGATCGGCCGGGTCCATGTACGGGACGAACAGCTCGGAGAGTGAGCCCTGGTACATCACCGAACGTTCCTTCCCGCCATCGACATATCGCACACGCGAGAGCACCAGTCCGCGCCGCATGTCCATGCGGAAGTGGAACTTCCAGTTCTGCCACGACACTTCGTGCCCGTTGAGCGTGTACGACGCCCCCTTCGGCTGTATCATCTGCACCGGATTGACCGGGTCGCGCGTGGCGCCGATCTCTTCGGGCGCGTGTCCATCGGGGAGACCGCTGCGCGCGCCTCCCACGTCGACGACGCGCAGAACCTTCTCGTTCGTGAGATCGACGACGACGACCAGACCATCGAACGATTCGCCGTATCCCGAGATACGACCACGATCACTGCCGCAGCTGAGGTGGAGCACCCGCGCGTTGCGCTCTTCGGGCAAATCGAAGTAGCCGTTGTTGGCCGGCGAGCAGGAAACGTGCGTGAAGTCGGTGATGCCGCGCTTGCGCATGGCGTCCTTTACACGCGGATCTTTCATGGCCAGCGCACCCGCGGCATTGCTCTCGGGGCCACTCGTCATGAATTGCCGACCGGGCAGCTGCGTAAACGACAGCACTTTTTTGTCGCTGAGATCCACCACCGCTTCGTATCCGAACTTCCCCTGCGTGAGGTGCACCAGCGCCTGCCGTCGCAGCGGCTGCCCGGGTTGCCAAGCCAATACCTCCGGCTTGGGCGGCTCTTTCAGCCCTTCGTACAGCAGCCGGAAGGTGGAGTCGAGCTTGCCTGAGCTCTGGAGTGCATCGTAGATGGCCCAATGCTCGCGGGCGGATAGCTGGTCGAGCGGGTGCACCGGCGTTTGCGCGTGCGACGAACCGGCGCCGGCGGCCATCGTCGCCACACCGGCCATTAGCGCCCGCCAGCGATGCTGGCGAGGTGCACGTGAAGGGTTCAACATTGGGGATCTCCTGATGCGAGAAGGGGGCGAGCAGTACGACCTGCGCGAAGTTCGCTTCCGCAGGCGTACAGCGCAAATTGATGGTGTACGGTCGTGTCACCTTTCCTCGAGATCATGTTGCGACATTCTGCGCGTCCATCCCTGTTGCTCGCCTCTCTGGCGCTGACCGCAATCGCCTGCCGCAGTGGTGAACGTGCCGCCACGGCGGTGGGCACGCTGGAAATGGTCGAAGTCGATGTCGGGCCCCTGCAGGTGGCGCGAGCCGTGCGCGTGCTGGTGCAGGAGGGCGAGGTGGTGCGCGCGGGAGATACGCTGGCCGTGTTCTCGACGCCCACGCTCACCGCGAATATGGCGCAGGCCGAGGCGCGGGCGATGGCTGCGGAGGAGACCGCGCAGGAGCTGACGCGCGGTGCACGCCCCGCGGAGATTGCGCGAGCGCAAAAGGAGCTCGATGTCGCCGATGCCGACGCGGTGCGCGCGGCGGCGGATCTCGCGCGCCTGGAGCCACTCGCACAGCGCGGCGATATCAGTCGCGCGTCGCTCGACGCGGCGCGCGCCGCGGCACGCGCAACGGCCAGCCGCCGTGATGCCGCGCGTGAACAGCTGCAACTCGTTCGCGATGGTGTGCGGCAGGAACGTCGCGCCGCGGCGGCGGCCGAGGCGCGTGGCGCACAGGCCGCGGTAGCCGGATGGCGCGCGACGGCGAACGATCTGGTGCTCGTCGCCCCCGTGGATGGCGTGATCTCGAGCCGAAATGTGGAGCCTGGCGAAGTGATGTCGGCGGGGCAGAGTGCCGTCACCATTGGTCAGCCCGCGAGGCCGTGGGCGCGCATTTACGTGTCGCAGTTCGTGCTGCCGCGATTGCGAGCGGGCGACACGCTGTGGGCACGACTCGATGGCGACACGACCGCATTCGCCGGTCGCATTTCCGCGATTGCGTCGAAAGCGGAGTTCACGCCGCGCGTGGCGCTCACGGAGCAGGAACGCGAAGATCTGCTCTTTGGCGTGAAGCTCGAATTCAGCGACACGACGCAACGGTTGCGCGCGGGGCTGCCCATTACGGTGACGTTGCCGCCGTCGGCACCGTGAACGAGACACCGGCGGTCGTGCAGACGCACGCGCTGAACAAGCAGTTTGGCGCGCTGGTCGCGGTACACGCCCTCGATCTCGAGATTCGGCGCGGCGAAGTGTTCGGACTGCTCGGCCCCAACGGGTCTGGCAAAACGACCACCATTCGCATGCTCTGCGGATTGGTCGTCCCTACGAGCGGTATGGCAACGGTAGCTGGATTTGATATCACCACGAACGCCGAGCAGGTACGCCGCCGTATCGGCTATATGTCGCAGCGCTACGGATTGTACGACGAGCTCACCGTGGCGGAGAATTTGCGCTTCTACGCGTCCGTGTACGGGCTCGTGGGCAAGGCGCGCGACACACGTCTGGCGGAGCACATCGAGCTGCTCGGCTTGGGTGACCGACTCGCACAGCGCGCCGGGACGTTGAGCGGTGGATGGAAGCAGCGACTCGCGCTCGCGTGCGCCACCGCGCATCACCCGGACCTCGTGTTTCTCGACGAGCCTACGGCGGGCGTCGACCCCGCCGCGCGGCGCACCTTCTGGCAGACGATTTATGACCTCGCGCAGTCGGGCACGACCGTGCTGGTGACGACACACTACATGGACGAAGCCGAACGCTGTCAGCGCCTCGCGTTTTTGTCGCGAGGACATCTCATTGGGCTGGGTACGCCAGACGAGGTGGTGCAGCAGTTCGGTGCCAAGACTGTCGAAGATGTGTTCGTGATGCTGCAGGAGCGCGATGAACAGGCCGCGCACGGACGCGTTCCATGAGACGGTCATGAGTACGGTGGTCGATCGCGTGCGTCGGTGGACGGCGTGGCCGATGCTCTGGAAGGAGTTCCTGCAGCTGCGGCGCGACCGCCTCACCTTCGCGCTCATGACGGCGCTGCCGGCCATTCAGCTCGTGCTCTTCGGGTACGCCATTCAGACCGATGTGCGCCGGTTGCCGACGGTCGTCGTCGACGAGTCGCGCACCAGCGAGAGTCGCGCCCTCATTCAGGTACTGCAGAACACCGACAACTTTCGCATCGTGCGTGCGGTCCCCGATCGCACGCAGGCACGCCGATGGATCGAGCGTGGCGCCGCGCGCGTCGCGCTCGTCATTCCACCCGAGTATCAACGGCTCATTCGCACTGGACACACCGGCGTGGCGCAGCTGCTCATCGATGCGGCCGATCCGCAGTCGAGCGGCGCCGCCATTTCCGGCGCTCAGCTCGCGGCACAGGCGCGCGGTGCGCAGCTGCTGGCACAACGGTACCAGTTGCGCGCGCCGGTCGAAATTCGTGTGCGCCCCTGGTACAACCCGGCGCAGAAGAGCGCGGTGTTCATCGTGCCGGGCATCGTGGGCATTCTGCTCACCATCACGATGACGCTGATTACCAGCACCGCCGTCGTACGTGAACGGGAACGTGGCACACTCGAGCAACTCATCGTTACCCCCATCGGTAAGATGAGCCTCATGCTCGGCAAGCTCGTGCCGTTCGTGCTCGTGGGCTATGTGCAAATGACCGTGGTGCTCACGCTTGGGGTGATCTTTTTCGACATCCCCGTGCGCGGCAGTCTCACGTTGCTCTACGCGCTCGCGCTCGTGTTCATCCTGGCGTCACTCGGTGTGGGGCTGCTCATCTCCACGGTCGCCCGGAGTCAGGCGCAGGCGATGCAGCTGAGCTTTTTCTTCATGCTCCCCAACATTCTGCTGTCGGGATACATCTTCCCGCGCGCCGCGATGCCCGAGCCCGCGCAATATCTCGGGCTGCTGCTGCCGCTCACGTACTTTCTGGACATTCTGCGCGGCGTCTTGCTCAAGGGTGTCGGGCTTGGTGATTTGTACCGCCAACTTGGTGCGCTCGTGGTGTTGGCGGTGGTGCTGTTTGGGGTCAGCGTTCGCCGCTTTTCCAAAACGCTCGAATAGGGCGGTTTACTGCAACTACGGTTCGGGTTTGAACCGCCACGGCAGTTGATGGACTGCCCCTGCGGTTCTGGACTGCACCTGCGGTTGAGGAACACAGCGGTTCGGGTCGGTATGGAAGACGGTGCCCCGGCTTCGCCGGGGCGCCGTCGCTTTGGTGGTTGGAAGCAACCGCGACCTGCAGTTGCAGTTCCCCAACCACCAAAAGGTCGCCCCGCCGGCGTAGCCGGGGGGCGACTTTCCTTGTAAACCCAAACCGCCGTGTTCCCAAACTGCAGTGGCAGTCCTGAACCGCAGTGGCAGTCCATCAACTGCCGTGGCAGGAAAAACCCGAACCGCAGTTGCGTTCCAAAACCGCAGTATTCAGATGCCCCGAACCGGCTGCGGACGGTATGGCGCCTCCAACAACCCGATCTCGTCGGCCGAGAGCACGAGGTCGACCGCGCCGAGCGCCACGTCGAGCTGCTCGAGTTTCGTGGCGCCAACGATGGGCGCCGCGACAGCCGGTTTGCTGAGCAGCCACGCCAGCGCGATCTGCGCCATGGGCACGCCGCGCTGACCGGCAATCGTGCGGACGGCTTCCACGATGTCCCAGTTCACCTGGTCGTCGTAGAGCGTGTGGCCGTAGCTGTCGGTGGCCGCGCGCGTGGACGCGCTGCGGTCGGTGACGCTGCTGCGCGAGCCGGCCAAGAGGCCGCGGGCGAGGGGCGACCAGGGCAAGCAACCCACGCGCTCCGTCTCACAGAGCGGGATCATCTCCCGTTCTTCCTCGCGGTAGAGAAGGTTGTAATGGTTCTGCATACTGACGAACCGGGCCCACCCATGGCGTTCGCTCGCGCTCAGCGCCTTGGCAAACTGCCAGGCAAAGCCCGAACTGGCGCCGATGTAGCGCACCTTTCCGCTGTGCACGAGATGGTCGAGTGCCGCGAGCGTTTCCTCGATGGGGACCACCGGGTCGAAGCGATGGATCTGATACAGATCGATCGTCTCCACCCCCAGCCGGCGCAGGCTGGCCTCGCACGCCTGCACGATGTGCTTGCGCGAGAGCCCCTGTGAGTTGGGGCCGGTCCCCACCGGGAAGAACACTTTGGTGGCGATGACGAGCTCGTCGAGGCGCCCGAATTCGCGCAGGGCGCGGCCAGTCACCTCTTCACTGACCCCCAGCGAATACATGTTCGCCGTATCGAAGAAGTTGATGCCGGCCTCGATGGCGCGCCGGAAGAAGGGGCGCGACTGCTCTTCATCGAGCACCCACGGCCGCCAGTCCGGGGTGCCATAGCTCATGCAGCCGAGGCACAGGCGGGAAACGCTGAGGCCCGTCGATCCGAGCGACGTAAAGTGCATCTGCTAAAGCGGTTAGGGTGGAACTGCTACTGCGGTTCGGGTTTGAACCGCTACTGCGGTTGCTGGACTGCTACTGCAGTTCTGGACTGCCCCCGCAGTTGGGGAACACTGCGGTTTGGGTTCACAGGGAAAGTCGCCCCCCGGCTTCGCCGGCGGGGCGACTCTTTGGTGGTTGGGATACGGCAACCGCGGTGGCAGTTACTCCAACCACCAAAGGAACGGCGTACCGGCGAAGCCGGGCGCCGTTTTCCATACCGACCCGAACCGCCCTGTTCCCAAACCGCCGTGGCAGTCCAGAACCGCAGTGGCAGTCCATCAACCGCAGTGGCCGGTCAAACCCGAACCGCAGTAGCAGTTCCCCCGAACCGCTGTTCAAGGGAACCGGATGCCCCGAAAACTGCTAGAATAGATGGTCCCCCGAAGTATTCCGTTTCCGGTCCTGTCATGCTCATTCGCCGCCCCGACGATATCCCGTCCTCCGAAATCACCCCGGAGTCGCTGTATCAGAACCGCCGCCAGTTCATGGGCACCGCCGGTGCGCTCGCGCTCGGTACCGTCCTGTCGCCGGCCGCGCTCGAGGCCATGGCACGGACGGGCGGGGCGCAGGAGGACAAGGTGACTCCGGAAGAAGACGCCACCAGCTACAACAACTTCTACGAGTTCGGGACCGACAAGGAAGAGCCCAAGGTGCAGGCGCGGGGCTTCGTCACCACGCCGTGGACGGTGCAGGTCGAAGGGCTCGTGAAGAAGCCGCGCCCCTATTCCTACGATGAGCTCGTGGGCAAGCTGGCCGTGCAGGATCGCACCTACCGCATGCGCTGCGTCGAAGCGTGGTCCATGGTCATCCCGTGGCGCGGCGTCATGCTCCGCGACGTCATCAACCGCGTCGAGCCGCTGCCGAGTGCCAAGTTCGTCGAGTTCACGACGCTGTTCGACCCCAAGCGCATGCCCGGCCAGCGCAGCGCGGTGTTGCCGTGGCCCTACAAGGAAGCGCTGCGCATGGACGAAGCCATGCATCCGCTCGCGCTGCTCGCGACCGGCATGTACGGCAAGTCGGTGCTCCCCAATCAGAACGGCGCCCCGCTGCGTCTCGTGACGCCGTGGAAGTACGGCTTCAAGGGCATCAAAAGCATCGTGAAAATCCGGTTCACCGACCGGATGCCCAACACCACCTGGAACGACGCGAACCCCAGCGAATACGGGTTCTATGCGAACGTGAACCCCACCGTCGACCACCCGCGCTGGAGCCAGGCCAAGGAGCGGCGCATCGGTGAATTCCTCAAGCGGAATACGCTCATGTTCAACGGCTACGCCGATCAGGTGGCGTCGTTGTACAGCGGGATGGATCTCCGTCGCAATTACTGAGCGGGTCGTGGTGTCGACCGTCGAACGCGTCACGCGCCGGTTCATCCGGCCGGCGCTGTGGCTGCTCGTGGTGCTCCCGGCCCCCATGCTCATCGCGCAGTTGCTGCTCGATCAGCTCGGGGCTGACCCCATCGACAAGCTCGAACGGCTCACCGGCGCGTGGGCGCTGCGATTCCTGATCGCATCGCTCGCGGTCACGCCACTCGTGTGGTTGACCGGGTGGGGATGGCTCGTGGCCCAACGCAAGTTTCTGGGGCTGGCCGCCTTTTTCTGGGCGTTCGGACACCTGAGTGTGTACACGGTCCTCGACTGGTTTTTCGACTGGCAGGAGATCACCAAGGACATCCTCAAGCACCTGTACATCACGCTGGGGATGACGGCGTTCGTGCTCATGGTCCCGCTGGCGCTGACCTCGACCAAGGGCGCCATCAAACGGCTGGGCGGGGTGCGCTGGAACCGGCTCCACTCGCTCGTCTACGTCTCCGTCATCGCGGCCTGTCTGCACTTCGTGTGGGCGGTCAAGAAAGACATCACCGAGCCCATGATTTACGGGGGCATTGCCCTCGTGCTGCTCGCCGTCCGCGTCGTTGGACGGCCCCCGGCGCGGACAAAGAGCGTATCGGTGCCATCGGCGTGACGGTGGGGAGGGGTGGGACGTCCTCCAAGGGACTACCCAGCCCCGCTTTCTCCCCCGCACATGACCGCACCCGACGGCGTCGATCGCCGCCGAATCGATAGACGGAAAACCCCGTTCGACCGCCGCATCACCGGTGGGACCTCTCCCGCGGGCATGCCGGCTATCGAACCGCTGGCGTCGGCGGTTGAACGGCCCTTGGAGACGCGCTGGGATCGCGCCATGGGGATTGCGGTGCTCGTGTACGTGGCGGCCCTCTCGGTATGGTTTACCCGTGCCGACTCCCGTCACCTCGAGGGGCTGCTGCTGCAACTCGTGTTGCCCATGCTCGTGGCCGTGTTCGCCGCGGGGATGACCTGGCGCGCCAGCCGTGATCTCACGCTCGATCATGGCTCCCGCCGCTTCTGGCGGCTCATGATGCTCGCGGCCGTGCTGGTCCCCTCAGAACAGCTTGCGCGCCTGGCCCCTGCGCCTGGCGCGCCCTGGCTGCAACTCGCCTGCTGGGCCGGCGCCGCGCTCTCAGCGCCACTGGTGATGTTCTGTGCGCTGCTGCAACTGCCCAGCGCCCCCCGGTCGCCCGTCGACCGGCTCAAACTGTACCTCGATCTCGCCACCGTAAGCGTGGGCGGCGTGCTGGTCGGGTGGTACAACTACCAGACGAGTCCCGCCATCACCGGGGGCAGCGAGCAGATCTGGTTCGTGCTCCTGCATGTACAAGGCGTGCTCGATCTCGTGCTCGTGCTTGCCGCGTCGATCATTTGGCGCCGCACCGCGCTGCAGCACCGCGCCAACACGTTGGTCATCATTGGCGCCGCGCTGTTGGTGAACTTCCTCGGGCATACCGCCGCCGTCGTGCAGATGCTCAACGGCACGCTGCGTCCCGATGTCATGCACATCGTCACCCCGCTCTCCACGGCGCTCGTGGCCGCGGCCGCGTGGGTGAGCAGCGTGTCGGTGATGCAGCGGAACGCGCGCCGCGCGCGCGAGCGGCGGCAACTGTCGTCGAGCATGCTTCCCTATGCCGCGGCGCTTCCCGGCTTCGCACTGCTCATCAAAGTCGGTTTCGAGCAGCGCGCCCAGCCGCTGACCGGACTGGTCCTGGGCGCCGTGGCGCTCACGCTGCTGGCCTTCGCTCGGCAGTTCGTGTCGACGCGCGAAGCCGTCAATGCGCTCGCCGAGTCGACGGCCCGCGAAAACGAGGCCCGCTTCCGCGCGCTGGTGCAGCATTCGAGCGACGTCATCATGATCGTCGACCCCGATGGCACCATTCGCTACGCCAGCCCGTCCATGGCGACGGTCTTCGGGCACGATCCCGCGCGACTCGTGGGGGTGAATCTGCTGACGCTCATGCACGAGGGTGACGTGAGTGCCTGCACGCGGTTCCTCGATGAGTTGTCGCAGACCACCATGCGCAGCGGCCATACATCGCCCGGCGTTCTCAAGTGCGAATGGCGCTTGCGTAACGCCGCCGGCGGCTGGATGACCGTCGACAATGTCGGCACCAATCTGTTGCGCGAGCCCGTCATCGGTGGCCTCGTGCTCAATACGCGCGACGTGACCGAGCAGAGCGTCATCAAGCAGCAATACATGCACCAGGCGTTTCACGATCCGCTCACCGATCTCGCCAACCGCTCGCTCTTTCTCTATCAGGTGGGGCATGCGTTGGCGCGGCAGTCGCGGCACTCGCATCCGGTCACCGTCCTGTTCCTCGATCTCGACAACTTCAAAACGGTCAACGATTCGCTCGGGCACGCCGCCGGCGATCGGCTGCTCGTCGAAGCCGCACGTCGCCTCGCGTCGTGTGTACGCGCCAGCGATCTCATTGCGCGACTCGGCGGCGATGAATTCGCCGTGCTCGTCGAAGACGCGGAATCGGTGGACGAAGTGCTCGTGGTGGCTACGCGCATTGGTGCGGCGCTCTCGCGGCCGTTCATGTTGAGCGGCAAGGAAGTGTTCGTGAACGCGTCCATTGGTGTGGCGCGTTCGTCGAGCGGCGAGGGCTCCGATGAACTGGTGCGGAACGCCGACGTGGCCATGTACGTGGCCAAGACGCGCGGCAAAGGCCAGCACGTGCTCTTCGAACAGCAGATGCATGCGGCCGCGCTCGAGCGGCTGGTGGTGGAAGCCGACCTGCGCCGCGCCATCGAGCACGAAGAGTTCTTCCTGCAGTATCAGCCCATCGTGGAGCTGGCCACTGGCGACGTCATTGGCGCCGAGGCGCTGGTGCGGTGGATGTGTCGTGAACGCGGCACCGTCCCCCCGGGGGTATTCATTCCGATTGCCGAAGAAACGGGACTCATCGTACCGATTGGGCGCTGGGTGCTGCGCCGCGCCTGCCGAGAGGCGCAGCGGTGGACGCGCGACCGCGGCTTGCCCTGCCGCATTACGGTCAACCTCTCCGGCCGGCAGCTGCAGGACGCCGGCGTAGTCGAAGACGTACGTCTTGCCCTCGAGGAATCGGGACTCGACGCCACGCAATTGACTCTGGAGATCACCGAGAGCATGCTGATGCACAACACCGAGCTGTCCATGGAGCGCCTCAAGGCGCTCAAGGATCTCGGCGTGTCGCTGGCTATTGATGACTTCGGAACCGGTTATTCTTCCCTGAGCTATCTGCAGCGCTATCCGATCGACATCCTGAAGATCGACAAGGCGTTCGTAGATGTCATCGATAAGGGAGGCGAAGGACCGGTGTTGGCGCAGGCGATTGTGGCACTCGGGGAAACGCTGCGGATGCGAACCGTAGCGGAAGGCATCGAGACAGAGGCGCAACGCGGGACGTTGCTGGCTCTGGGCTGCGAACTCGGACAGGGGTACCTGTTCGCGCCGCCGCTCGATGCTGCGGAGTATTGGCAGTTGCTCCTCGCCCGTGGTGTGCGCGAACCGCTGTCCAACGACCGGCGTCGCGATATGCGTGTCCGCGTCAGCTAATCCGTTGGAGTGGCCCGAGCGGCTCGACGTCTTTGCGGTGTGTGCCCCCGGCTTCGCGCCGTTGGTGGTGGCCGAGTGCGAGGCGTTGGGGTTGGTGCCCACGGGAGTGAGCAGCGCCGGTGTGGAGTTGTCGCTCACCCGACGTGAACTCTTCCTGCTCAACTGCTGGACCCGCTGTGCGAGCCGCATCGTGGTGCGTCTGGCGCACTTCGAAGCACGCGACTTCGCCACCCTCGAAAAGCTCGCCGCGCGTGTCCCGTGGGGGCGCGTTGTAGCGAAGGGCGGCCTCGCGCGCATTCGTGTCACCTGCCGCAAGTCGCGCCTCTATCACTCCGACGCCGTCGCCGAACGCGTGGGACGCGGCATTCTGGGCGCCGTGAAGGGCTCGCAGGTCGCGGCCCGCGCGCGTGATGACGACGAGGACGACGACGAATCCACCGGAGCGCCGTCGCAGCTCATTGTCGTGCGCTTCGATCACGATCAGTGCACCATCAGCGCCGATACCTCGGGCGCGTTGCTCCACCGTCGCGGCTGGCGTCAGGCCATCGCCAAGGCGCCGCTGCGCGAAACGCTGGCGGCCGGGATGATCGCGGCGTTGCCGTGGCAGGGTGACGTACCGCTGGTCGATCCGTTCTGCGGGTCGGGCACCATTGGCATCGAGGCCGCGCTGCGTGCACGGAACATCGCGCCAGGCGTGTCACGCGTGTTCTCCATGGAGCAGTGGCCCGGGGCTGACGCTGCCATCATGCGCGCCGTGTACGCCGCCGTCCGCGAGGAGGCCCGCGCGGCGGCGCGTCCGTCGGTGGGAGTGCCCATCGTGCTGCGCGACCGTGACCGGGGCGCCATCGAGGCGGCGAGTGCCAACGCGGAACGTGCAGGGGTGCTCGATGATCTCGTCATCGAGCAGGGGACGCTCTCGGAAACCGATCTCGCCGCCATTGGCCCGCGCGGCGTGCTGCTCACCAATCCGCCGTACGGATTGCGCGTCAGCGAAGGCGCCGACTTGCGCGGGCTCTACGCGCGCATAGGCGACGTGCTGCGCGACGGTGGACGGCAGTGGCGTTTGGGGATGCTCGTGCCGCCCGACAAGGCACTCACGGGGCAGCTGCGACTGCGTCTCGAGCCAGCACTCAAAACGACAAACGGTGGCCTGCCCGTGGAGCTGCTGGCCACCGTTTCCGACACCTTACGCGAGTCTCAAACGCGGAAGTAGTCCGGACGCCACGTCGTGATCTGCTGCTTGATCTCCCGCCCCTTCATGGTGGGGTTGGCGATGACTTTCTCGACGAGGCCAGCGAGTTCCGCATCACTCGCAAAGCGCAGCGCGATGTAATGCCGCGGCGAAAACGTGGCGGCGGCCTTGTCGGCGAGCGCAGGCGACAGCACGCGCTGATAGCGCAGCTGCTCCTCCAGGCGAATGAGGCGGTCCTGCGCACGCAGCGGTGACAAGCGTGCCACGGAGACGACACCGAACAGCGCGAGGGCGCCAACGAGGAAGTAGCCCGTGTCGTACCCCGGCGTCTTGAAGAAGCGCGTGATGCTCCACACGAGGAAGATCAGCGCGAGCGGACTCGTGACGTAATGGTAGAGCGGATTGAACTGCGTATGGTTGGCGAACGTTTGTGGCGTCTTGGACACGAAGTGCTCCGGAGGGTGGGCGGACGGTTGTACGGACTGCTGAACACTGAAAACGCCTTCGGTCCGGTCGTCTACTGGCGACGGTACGAGCCCTCAGGGGGAAGGACGTAAGGGTAAAGGATAAAGCACGGTGTGGTCCACCGGAAACTGCGGTTCATGGTCGGTGAGCGGCACCGTGCTTTCCCCTTTGCCCTTACGTCGTTCCTCCTGAGGGCTCGTACCGTGGCCCGTTAACCGCCGGACCACTCTCGCCGCTCTACTTCTCCGCCACCGCGAAGCCCGGCAATTACACGCTCCGCAGCCGCCATGCGCTCTCCCCACGTTCCGCCAATGAGCGTAAAGGGGGCGCCAAATCGTTCCAGCGTCTCGACGAACAGTGCGTGCACCTCGGCGCGACGGTCCCCGCGATCGCGCATGCCGTCGAATACCCACGGCACATCGATGTCGAGCAGCAGATAATGATCGGCGCATCGCTCCGCCGCCAGCCGCTCGATCCCCGCGTCGCAGCCACCGGTGTAGTGGTAGCAGAAGGCAACCGTGCTCAGCAGGTCGGTATCCTGCACGATGAGCGAATGGCCAAGTTCCGTCGCTTTCGCGAGGTAGATGGCTTCCTGTTCCACCTGACCACGTGCAATGGGCCAGTGGTCCGAGCGGTCGATGGGCGCCTGCTTGCGTTCGGCGTATCCCGCACGAACTCGGGCACGCACAGCGTGTGGTGACGCGACGCCAGTTGCGTGGCGAGCGTGGTCTTGCCCACGCTCTCCGATCCCGTAATGACGACGCGCGTCATGGTCATGCGATGCTCACCACGGCAGGCATACTGCGGCGCCAACTGATGTAGCCCCAGATGGCCAACCCGAGAAAGATGGTGTACAGCACCGCTGTCAGCGGCAGCCCGCGGTTGACGAACAGGCCGATGTACACCACGTCGACGGCAATCCAGAGCAGCCAGTTGGCCAGCAGCTTGCGGGTCATCATGTACTGTGCAACCAGGCTGACGGCGACGAGCAAGGCATCGAGCCACGGGAGCGCGGCGCCGGGAATGCGCGACGTAATCTGCGCGAGTGCAACCCACGTGACGAGTACGACGCCCGCCAGCAGCACGGCGAGCCGCGGTGATGTGGAGGTCACGGGCAACGGTGCTGGCGCCTGTTCGCCGTCGGCGCTGTTGGCGGTGCCCCCGCGCGTCCAGTGCCACCAGCCATACAGCGACAGCACGAAGTACACGACCTGCAGGCCGGTGTCACTGTAGAGCCCCGCGCGCGCAAAGACGACCAGATACACGACGGCATTGAGCACGCCCAGTGGCCAGCTCCAGATGCTCTGACGGATGACCAGCCACACGTTGGCCACGCCGGTGACGAAGCCGAACAGTTCGAGACAGCTGCTCCCGTGTGCGACGAGCCAGTCGCACAGCGGGGTCACCACGGCAACGGGTTCGGCGAAGACACTGGTCATGATGAGCAAAGCTAATTAGCCTTGGGGCACATGACCGGGGTGCCGGCGCCGCCAGTGAGCGTCCGGCTGAGATAACACCCGTCGAACCTGATCCGGTTTGCACCGGCGTAGGGAGTCCAAACGTGTCTCGTCGCATCCTTGCGCGCCTCGTGCGCGCCGGGCGACCGGAGGCCATCGTGTCGCGTTCCATCGCGCACGGCGTGGCCACGGTAGTCGCCCTTCCGTTCTTCCTCTCTGCCTCATCGTCCGGCCTTGCGGCCCAGACGCGCGCAGACTCCGCTCGCGCCGACAGCGCTGCCCGTCGCATTGAAGGGGTGTCGGTGCAGGCCATCAGAGCCGGCAGCAACGCACCGATTGCGCAGAAAACCATCGAGCGGGCCGCGCTCACCCAGCGGCACTACGGGCAGGATGTGCCCATGCTGCTCATGAACGCCGCGCCAAGTCTCATTGCGCACACCGAGACAGGTACGCAGTGGGGGTACAGCTATCTGCGCCTCCGCGGCCTCGATCAGACGCGTATCAACATCACCATCGATGGTGTGCCGCTCAACGATATGGAGGATCAGGTCCTCTATTTCGCCAACTTTGCCGACCTGCTGAGCAACGTGCAGAGTGTGCAGGTGCAGCGCGGTGTGGGTACGAGCACCGCGGGCACGGCGTCGTATGCCGGCTCCATCAACTTCGAGACGGTCCCGGTAGCGCGGAAGGATGCCGGCGGCGATGTCCAGCTGCAAATGGGAAGCTTCGGGGCGCAGCGTGCCACCGCGAGCTTCAACAGCGGGCTGAACAACGGCTTCGCGGCGTACGGCCGAGTGAGTGCATTGCGCACCAACGGTTATCGCGATCACAGCGGGGTGTCCGGGCGCTCCGCGTTTCTGGGCGCGGGATGGTTCGGCTCACGCGACATCGTGAAGCTCACGGCCCTCGTGGGGCAGCTCTACGACACGCTGAGCTACACGGGGGCGACCCTCGCGCAGCTCGAGCAGAACTGGCGTTTCAACCCGCTGGCGCCGAACGAGCGCGACAAGTTCGGACAGCAGATGGTGTCGCTGGCGTGGTCGCGGTCGTTGCGCAGCGGCGCGTCGCTCAACACCACGGTGTACCGCAATTCGGCGAGCGGCAACTACGACTATTTCGAGCTCCCCGACCGGTATCGCTTCAACCTGGCTCACACCTGGTACGGCGTGACGAGTGTGTACAACGTGGAGCGTGGCGCACTCTCGGTGAACACCGGGGTGAACGCCAACACCTATCAGCGGGCGCATCGTGGCTACTTTCAGCCCAGCACCGAGCTGTACGACAACACCGGCCACAAGCAGGATGCGAGTGGCTTCGTGAAGCTGTCGTACACGGCGGGGCGGGCCACCTGGTTTGGTGACCTGCAGGGGCGGTGGGCGCGATTCCGCTACGAACCGTCGGCCAACGCGAATATTGCCGAGCGCAGCATCGATTGGGCGTTCTTCAATCCCAAGGCCGGCGTGACCTACGCGTTGGGGAAGGGCGTGTCGGCGTTCACGAGCTACGGCATGACCAGCCGCGAGCCGGCGCGCAACGATCTCTTTGCCGGCGATGACGATCTCAACGCCGGCAACGTGGCCGAGTACGGAGACTTCACACGCGTCAAGCCTGAGCAGCTGCGCGACTTCGAAGCCGGTGTGAACCTGCGCAAGCGCACGTTCGATCTGTCTGCGAACGTGTACAGCATGGACTTCCGCAACGACATCGCGCGCATCGGCGCGCCGACGGCCAGCGGCTCCATTCTGCG
>JAIXTI010000282.1 GCA_027484025.1 bacterium | reverse complement strand
CAGCAGGCGCATCGCGGTGCGAACCCGGTGCTCATTCGCATCGAGACGGCGAGTGGTCACGGCAGCTCGTCACTGACCAAGGCGCTGGCCATTGCGGCCGACGAATACGCTTTCACGATGAGTCATCTCAAGATGGCACCGATCTTTCCACCGGCGATAACCCCGTAGCTCGCCGCGGTGCGTGGGGCATGATACAAATGACAACGAGGGCGCCCCGCACATCGGAGCGCCCTCGTTGCACTTCACCCCACGCGTGTGCGGCTCAGGCCTTGGCCGGCGCGTCGGCGCCACGCCACAGGTTCCACGTGTTGAGCTCTTCCTTGCCGCACAGCTTGAGGCTGCAGAACAGCTGCGTGCGATACGCGGCGTAGTTCGCCAGCACCATGGTCACGAAGTGCGCGCCGCGCGACATGGGGCCACCGAACAGCTGAATGGTGCCACGCATGTCGTCGTCGCTCATGGCGCCGATATGCTCGGCGAACCAGGCGCTCTGCGTGGCGAGCAGCGCGTCGAGCCCGGCGAGGTCGAGTGCATCCGCCTGCCCCTGCGCCGCACCCCACGCCGCGCCGTCGAACGCACCAGCCTTGATGGCCGAAGTGAGCACCGGGCCCTGCACGACGAGGTAGCGAACGAGTTCGATGTTGCTGCGCTGCTTGGGGGTCGCGCGGAAATCGGCCGTGTCGGCCGTGATCTTGGTGATGAGGTGGCGCACGATGCCCACTTCGTGGGCGAGCGCGCCAATGAGTTCGTCTTTGGAGAAGACCATGAGGCCGGGAGGGGTTGATTGCGGAGGAGGGGCCGGCGCGGACATGAAGGGTCCGCGTTGCCTAGAGTATAGCCACCCCAAGTGTAAGTGGACTGCAATATACCCATAAATATGGGTATATTGCTGACATGAAAACGACAATCGAGCTACCCGACGCCCTCTATCGCCGTGTGAAGGCACGCAGCGCCCTCGAAGGCAAAACGGTGCGCGAGGTGGCGACTTCGCTGTTTCAGCAGTGGGCCGATGGCACCTTACCGCGCGGGGTGGAGCAACCGGCGGAAGACACACCGAGCCATGGCGAGACTGCAGCGTCGGAGTGGCTACAGCGTTTCCAGGCCATCGGTAACGAGCTCAGCGAGCAGCGTCCTGACGGGAGTGCCGTAGAGCAGTTGTACGCTGATCGTCGTCGGCTGGACCGTTGACTGCGTCTGCCGGTACGCGCCCCACCTCAAGGGTAGGCGCCTTTGAACGGGTGACGATCGACGCGTCCGTGTGGCTGGCCGCGTTGTGGGCGCACGAGCCTGGACATGCGGCGGCGGCGCGCGTGCTTGCGGAGATCGATCGTCAACACATCCGCATGGTGCAACCGGCGCTGTTTCTCCCCGAGGTGTGCGGCGCGGTGAGACGCCGAACGGGACGCGAGGATACGGCAGCAGCGCTCACCGACGCGATGCTGCGGTCGCCGCTGATGACGATGTTGCCGCTCACGCTCGACGTGGCGACGGAGTCTGCCGCCTGTGCCGTGCGGCTGGGCCTTCGCGGGGCCGATGCCTGCTACGTGGCCACGTCGCGGCTGGAGCAGACGACCCTCATCACGTTGGATACCGAAGTCATTGAGCGGGCGCGGGTCCTGATCGAGGTACGGTCGCCTGCTGAATGGCTCCTCTAGCGCCCCTCACCACCGCCACTCACTTTCACGAACGGGACCGTAGCGCACCGCTCATGAGCTCCCGCATCGAACACGCTCGGTCCGCCTGAATGAGCATTATCAATCGCCTCGCCGTTTCACTCGCTGATCGCTACCGCCTCGAGCGCGAACTCGGCGCCGGCGGCATGGCCACGGTGTATCTCGCGCACGACCTCAAGCACGAGCGCGAAGTCGCGATCAAGGTGCTGCATCCGGACCTTGGCGCCGCACTCGGAAGCGAGCGGTTCCTCACCGAAATCAAGACGACCGCGAAGCTGCAGCATCCGCACATTTTGCCGCTGCTCGATTCCGGCGCGGCCGATGGCCTGCTGTACTACGTCATGCCGTTTGTACGCGGGGAAACGCTGCGCACGCGGCTCGATCGCGAGAAGCAGCTGTCCATACCCGACGCGCTGCGCATCGCCCGTGAAGTCGCGAGTGCGCTCGAACACGCGCACAAGCAAGGAATCATCCACCGCGACATCAAGCCGGAGAATATTCTCCTACAGGACGGCGCCGCGGTGGTGGCCGACTTCGGTATTGCGCTCGCCGTGCAAAGCGCCGGCGGTGCGCGCATGACACAAACGGGGCTCAGCCTCGGCACGCCGCAGTACATGAGTCCCGAGCAGGCGATGGGTGAACGCAGCATCGATGCGCGCAGCGACATCTATGCGCTTGGTGCAGTCACGTACGAGATGCTGGCGGGTGAGCCGCCCTTCAGCGGTAACAGCGTGCAGGCGATCGTGGCGCGCGTGCTCACCGAGCGCCCGACGGCGCTGCGCACGTTTCGCGATACGGTGTCTTCCAGCGTGGAGGCGGCAGTGCTGCAAGCGCTTGCCAAGCTACCCGCCGACCGGCCGGAGAGTGCCCGGCAGTTTGCGGACGCGCTCGCGGGAGCGACGGCGACGACCGCGGCAAGTGGGGCATCATTGTCGGCAGATGTGCCGCGAGTGAACAGCACGCGCGCGCGAACGGTCATCGCGCTCATGGCCGCGGTGACGACGCTATTCGCACTGACTACGGTGTGGCTCTGGCGTGATCGCACCAACACGAGCAGTGTGGCGCCACGTTTGCACGCCACCCTCATGCTCTCGTCAAACGTCAACGACCGACTGATCGATCGACCCATAATCGCCCCCGACGGCCATGCGGTAGCGGTCATCATGGCGGACAGCAGCGGTACCACCACATTGCGGGTGCGGCGTCTCGACTCTGCCACGGCCATCGTGCTGTCCGGCACCGAAGGGGCCAGTAGGCCATTCTGGTCGCCCGATAGCCGCTCGCTCGCATTTTTCGTGGATCGCACCCTGTATCGGGTGGACGCATCCGGTGGAAAACCGCAGCGCATTGCTGACGTCGGCGTACCCCGCTACAACGGCCAGTGGCTGACGGACGACCTTGTCGTCGTATCGGTTGTGGAGACCGATGCGTACCAGGCCATCTCCGTGCGTGATGGACGGAAGGGCGACTTTTATGCTGGGGAGACAAACACGGATATTGTCGATCGTGTGTTTGCCGTCGGCGACGGAAAGCACGCCGTCGTTCGGCTCTTTTCCGCGAGTACCGACAAGCCGTACCGTTTTGATCTCGTGGAGTTCTCGGAGTATCGCGCGAAGCGCGTTCGCCGCCTCGAGTCCCTGACAAAGCTCAGCCAGGATCGAGGACTGATTGGCTTCATCCCCGCGAATGGCCGCTACGCGGTGTTCGGCGAAGGAGAACTGTGGCAGGGCGAGTACGATCCGAGCACGATGGAACTCAGCGGGGAGCTACGTCCGCTCGTGTCTGGGATAGGCAGTGGCGGGTGGGATGTGAGCCCAGGCGGGCATCTGGTTTTTCGCGAAATCCCAACACTGGCAGCACGGATACTGCTGCTCGACCGCGCTGGTGCCACCGCAACACAGGTTGGCGAAACGGCCGAGGGGCCACTCGATGCCTACTATGGTCCGCGCTACTCCCCGGATGGCGGGTCGGTCGCCTACGAGTGGCACAACGGCGCGAACCGCGGGGACCTCTGGCGTATGGATCTCTCCACCATGCGACCCATTCGGCAAACGCGCGACGAAACACATCACAACGCGTTCGTAGCCTGGTCACCCGACGGCCGTCAGTTGGTGTTCGAATCCACGCGCGATGGGAACGATCTGTTCGTGCGTGACGCGGACGGCTCGACCGACCGCAGAATTCCGCTGCGTATGGAGACGGGATTCCCCTCCGACTGGAGCCCGGACGGCCGTACCATTCTGTTCGGGGACAAAGCCAACGGTGGCGACGTGTACGCGACAACGCCTCGCGGTGATTCCCTGCGCAAGGTGCTGTCGAGCGACGCGACCGAGATGCAAGCCGTCTTCTCTCCCGACGGCCGATGGATCGCGTACGCCAGCGACGAACAGAACCGTCGCTTCGAGGTATTCATGCGCCGGTGGCCGATCACCGATGAGAAGTGGCTCGTCAGCACTGCCGGGGGGACATCCCCGCGGTGGCGCGGTGACGGCAAGGAGTTGTATTTCCAGCGGCAGGACGTGGCGTCATCAACAAAGCTCTTTGCGGTGGATGTGAACTTGCGCAGCTCCGCGCCCGTTATTGGCGCCGAGCGCCTGCTGTTTGAACGAAGTTTCGCGAGCCTTGGACTGAACCTTCGCAGCGCCGTGAACTACGACGTGCGAAAGGATGGTCAGCAGTTCGTCGCGGTCGTCGTGGATGACGCCCCGCGCGCCACGGCGCCGTCGGTGGAGCTGCTGCTCAACTGGCAGCAGTCGGGGAAGCCGGAGCGGCCGCGGTAACTCGTAACAGGTCGCACGCTCGACGGCGCGTGGTACGGCACGTCAACAACGCGCCGACTCGCGCTGCTCATCCATAGGTGATTCACCCTGTACGTTCCATTCATGTCACCTCGGTTGGCCATCCGTCAGCCAGCGGCTGTACTTCTCGGTATCCTGACCGCGCTGGGCGGTTGCCGATCGACGGCCACGCCGTCTCAATCGCCGCCGCTGAACGTGGCGAGCGCCGCCGCCGCGCGCCGAGCCCTCTGGCTCGACCCATCGCACGCCGAGTGGCGGCGCGAGGCGCCGGCAGTATCACGCCTCCGCTTCGAAACCACCAAAGGGGCGTTCGTGCTGGAGTTGCACCGCGCGTGGGGCCCACTCGGCGCCGACCGTCTCTACAATCTCGCACGACTCGGCTACTTCGATGACACGCGCTTCCACCGCGTGAATGCGCGCTACATCGCCCAGTGGGGACTGCACGGCGATTCCGCGGTGAACTCGGCGTGGAAGGGGCGTTATCTAACCGACGATCCGCCGCGCTCACGCAATGCGCGCGGCACCTTCGCCTTTTCGTACGAAGGGCCAGGGAAGCCCAACACGCGCAACACGCAGCTCTACGTCAACCTTGCGGACAATGCGCGCAACGACGCCGAGCCGTTCACGATCCTCGGCACCGTGATCGAAGGAATGGCCGTGTTGGACAGCTTGTACAGCGGCTACGGCGAGAACTCCGGCAGTGGTGTGCGGCAAGGGAAACAGGGTCCGCTGGAACGGGGCGGCAATGCGTTCATGGATCGTGAGTATCCGCGGCTGGATCGCATCACGCGCGTGACCGTTTCGGTGCCGAAGCGGTCGCGCGGTCAGCGTTCTTCAGCGACGCCTTCTTCGCCGCCGTGGCTTCCGTGATTTGCGTACGTGACGTCGGTTTCCGCGTCCGCGCTGCCTCGTTCACCGCGATGTAGGCCGTTGTCGGCACACTACGAATCGCTTCCTGAATCGCGCTCAGGTCAATGTCATTGACCGCGCGAAAGCGCAGGCAGGCCTTGCCCATGTCGAGCTTCTTGCCGGCCTTGGCAAACGCCTCGCGCAGACGCTCCTGCCGCGGCTCGTCCAGGTACAGAAACATGAGGTGCAGCGAGATGTGGTTCTTCTGCACCCCCAAGTTCATGAACGGCAGCGGTACTTTCGGATTACAGTGATACCCCGCGGGGTACACCCGGTGCGGCACGTAGTAGCCGATCATGCCGTACGACATCCCTTCTTCGATCTGGTCGTCTACGGCGTCCAGCAGGGCCGCGCGTACCACCTCGATGGTCGCGCGGGTCGCCTCCGGCAGTTCGTTCAGGTACTCCGCAACGGTCGTAGCCTTGCTCGGCATCGGTACTCCGGGGGATTGGCGGCGGAAGGCGGTACGGGACAGTCGGGCCCAGGCGAACATAACGCGTGATGCTCGGGCAGGGCCCGCCCTCGGCGAATAGATGGAGGGGCCCAATGAGGCGCGGTGACAGATTCTGGTGGTATATTTCTAGAAAAATGTATATATTCTAGAATCATGGCCATCAGCATCAAGGATCCAGACACTGACCGTCTCGCCCGTGAGCTTGCGGCCGTGACCGGCGAGTCGCTGACCGAGGCGATCCGTGCCGCGCTGGTCGAGCGACTCGAGCGTCACCAGCGCCCCGAGCGTCGGTATCCCATGCGTGAGGCTGCGCTTCGCATTCGTGAGCGGCTGAACACGTTACCGGTCGTCGATGCCGCGTCCAGCGTCGAGCTCGAGTACGACGAGCACGGTCTCCCCCAGTGATCGCCCCACCGCGCGCCGCGGTCATCGATACATCGGCGCTGGCCGCAATCGCACTAGGAGAGCGCGAAGCCGATCGGCTGATCGGCGCCCTGGAATCGCTCGCCTTCCGCCTGGTCTCTGCCGGTTCCATTCTCGAACTGTCGCTGGTGCTGCAGGCCCGCTTCGGCACGGCGGCGGACATCACGGTCGACGAGCTCGTGCGGGATCTACATCTCGATGTGGTACCATTCGACGGTCCGCAGCTGGTGCTGGCGCGCGATGGCGCCCGGCGCTTTGGTAAGAGCCGGCACGCCGCGTCGCTCAACGTCGGGGACCTCTACGCCTACGCTTTGGCCATGGACCGGCAACTGCCGTTGCTGTACGTCGGCAATCATTTCTCGCGCACCGACGTGCAGACGCTCGCCGTCTAGACCTCGAGCTGCCAAACATTGACACATAGACCGTGGACACGTAATATGTGTAATGAAGAATATCACCCTGGCGCTCGATGAAGAAACGCTCGCGGCCGGACGCGCCTATGCGGAGCGTCATCACACCACGCTGAATGCGCTGGTGCGCGATCTGCTGGCACGCACCGTTCACGTGGATCGCACGGCCGCCGTTGAGGAGCTGTTTGTCTTGATGGACCAGGCGCCGGGCCGCTCGGGCGGCACACGGTTCACGCGAGACGAGCTGTATGAGCGGCGGTAAGGTCTTCTTCGATACGAACGTGCTGGTGTACGCGCAGGATCTTGATGCGCCGCACAAGCGTGAACGCAGTCGCCAGCTGATCGCGGAGGTGGCGGCGACCGGCCGCGGTGTGATCTCGACCCAGGTGCTGCAGGAGTACTACGTCACCGCGACGCGCAAAATGGGTGTCGCACCGCTGGCCGCGAAGTCTGTCGTGCAGTCGTTCAGAATGTTCGAGGTCGTGCAGCTCTCGCCCGACTTGATCGAGCAGGCCATCGATCGGTCCGTGCTGAGCCAACTCTCGTTTTGGGATGCACTCATCGTGGCCGCATCGGCCGCTAGCGGGTGCACGACGATCTACAGTGAAGACTTAAATGCTGGACAGGTGATTGGCGGCGTGAAGGTGGTGAATCCGTTCGGCTGAACCATCTGCTGGCCGGGCTCAAGACCACTGCCAAGCTGCGGCACCGGCACCGTCCCGGGTTGCTCGACTCTGAGCGCTTGGCTGGTACTCGCGCGTGCTTGGGAAACGCTGAAGCAAATGCGTGTCCTGTCCGGCTCGATGAGCGGCGGGTCTCTGCGCTGACGTGTTGCCGTGTGATCGGGATCGACACTCATGTGCTTGTCCGCTACATCGCCCAGGACGAGCGGGCGCAAGCGGCGGCCGCCACCTCGTCCATAGAAAAGCAATGCACCGCCGAGTCGCCCAGCGCGGGCTGTTCCAGGGTCGTCACGTTCGGTCACCGGTCGGGGATGACCCTGCTGCGCTGACCGTGCGCTCCGCTGCCACTCGCCGTCCCGTTTGTTGGTCTACAGCGCTTCACTGTTGATCGTGAACTCGGCGCGAAGCAGTTTCTCGGTAAGATCAAGCCCCCGTGTCGTTCAGTCGAGCACCGACTCCTTGAACAGTGACTGCGCTCCCAGCGACACCCCAAACGCGTAGCACGCGACCGCGCCGAAAAACAACACGGTGGCCACCGATTGCGGGAAGAACCAGGCGTGAATATCCGGGGTGAGTGACATGAGTCGCCACGACGAGAAGGTGACCGAGACGATCAGTGCAAGCAGTCCGACCCGCGTGAGCAGCAGCATGGTCAGTCCGTAAATCACCACCGTCGTGATCGCTCCGACCACGCTGCGTTCGCCCGACAGCGGCGTAATCACGGTGGCGAGGACAGTGAGCGCTACGTACGCGATCGCGGGCTTCCGGAAGGCGAGTCGCGCCACAAGCACACAGATCAGCGCAAAAACAGGTAACGCCAACGAGCCCTTGGCTGCACTGAGCACACTCTCGAGCTGATTGGCAGCCGAGGTCCACGCGAAGGCTGCGTTCATCCCCAGCAGGCTGCTATCCGCCGGCCCAAAGAGAGTGGGGATTACTTGCAGCCACGCGACGGCGAAGCCCGCGACGGCGCCAACAAGGATGTGTCGTCCAACCAGCGGATCACGCAGCCTACCTTCGAGCACTCGATTCCACGAGATCAATGTTTCGGGCCAGTTACGCCGAACGAACGGTTCAACCGCCAGGTACATCAGCCATATCTGTATTCCTGGAAAGAGCTGGCCACGAACACCGATCACGAAGCGCTCGCCCCACGTAGAGACAGCCCCATTCAACTGCAGCAGTTGGATGACGACACCAAGCACGACAAACGCACCGGCGGTGCGCACCGCGCCACGCGAATCACTCCGAGCCTGACGCACGTTTCGACGTGCCAGTATCGCGCTCCCCGCCATGATCAGCAGGAACACGACGGATCCCGCAATGTTCATCAGGGCCGACATGGGCGAATCCGCCGCCGGTGCGCTCGCGGTGCGCTGCGACCACGGCGGGAGCAGTTCGAAGTACGTCACTCTTCCCTGGAATGCCGTCGCCTCTATGCGAAGAGAGCCCTGCTTCCACGCGCGTCGTACATCCGAGGTTGTTGGCGGCCGCTCCTCGGGCTCGGTCGGTGTCCACCGCGCGTCGGCGAATCCCGCCGCCGCGAAGAGCCGAGTCCAATTGGGTTCGGGCCACGGGCGACCCTCGGCGACGATTGTCTGCGGCACCGCGATGAACTCGACCAGCCTCCCCGCCGGATCGAGGCGCACGCGCGTCATGCCCGGCTCGACGAGCGGCGGGTTATCAAAGCTGACGCCCACGTCGTTTGTCGACGGCGCCAATTCCCTCGACGCTTCCCGATACCAAAACGTAATCGGCGCCGGACGCACGGTCGCCAAGCTGTCCCAGCGATGCATTGAAGAATCCGTGCGCTCCACGTATGCGAAGTATTCACGGTCGTACTGAAATCCGTCTTCCGAGTGCGGCTGCCGCACGCTGTCGCCAAGCATGCGCAGCACCGCCCGTGCATCCACGCGCAACTCAGCCGGTGTCTTCGGCAACGGCACGCGATTCTCGATCCGCCGTGGCGCGCCGCCGGCGTACCATACGACGCCCAAACAAGCGAGAATCGTGACGAGCAACCCCGCAGCTATCCACGGTTGCAGTTCCCCGCTCCCACCGGCTTGCGCCACCAGTTCCGGCGACGGCGTCTCGCCCGCCGCGAGTGCCATCGCCAAGGGATCGCCGCCGGGCAACATCGCCGACAACTGCAACGCCGATGCTGGACGCTTGGCCGCCTCCGGTTCAAGACAGCGCAAAATCGCGCGCTCGACGACGGGATTGAGACCGCTGACATGCAACGATGGGTTCGACGGCAGCGACGAGCGCATGGCCGCTAACTCGTAAATGCTTCGCCCCTCGAACGCCGGCTTCCCCGTGAACAGCTCGTACAACACGAGGCCCAGCGAGTAGATATCGGTGCGTTCGCTAAGCGGCGCACCGTCGAACTGCTCCGGTGCCATATACTGCGGCGTGCCCGCGCGCGCTTCGGCGCCATCGATTCCTGCCGTTGCGCCCGCGAGCCCGAAGTCGGTGATCTTCGCACGGCCGCGCCCGTCGATCATGATGTTCGCCGGCTTGATGTCGCGATGCAGGACGCCTTCGTCGTGCGCTGCGGCGAGACCGGCGCACATCTGCCGCGCCAGATCGATGGCCTTCTCTTCCGGCAATCGCCCAATCCGACGCAGTAGCGACGCGAGGTCCTCGCCATCCACATACTCCATGGCGAGGTACTGGCGTCCGTCAATTTCACCGATGTCGTACACGCGACAGACATTCGGATGCGTCACGCGCAGCGAGAGTCGTGCTTCCTCAACGAAGGCGTGCACTCGCTCAGTGTCGGCGTGCAGCGCATCAGATAGGAACTTCAGCGCGACTGGTTGACCGAGCTTGAGGTCATCGGCCCGATAGACCTCACCCATGCCCCCGCGGCCGAGCATCCCCACCATGCGATAGCGACCGGCGACGATCGCGCCGGGCAGATAATGCGTGACCATGCGGTACTGTTAGGGAGCATAGAGGCGGCGCTCTTCATGGCAGAAGAACGCCCGCCGGAAGGGATGGGCAATGTTCTACCAGCAGCGAAGTTAGCCCGAGGGCGTCCGTGTCGCTGCCCCTTCTTTCCTGATGGCAGCCATATTTGTTCGACAGGGCCACACACCACTTTCAACGTTTCGGCGCGCTGGCAACGTGTCTGCTGTGCCTCGCGAGCGCCTGCGTGGCTCAGCGCAAGACGCCCTCATTACCACGGCCGTCGGATGGAAGCGCGGCAACGTCCATCGTCATTGACGGCGCCTTCGACGACTGGCGTACCGTTCCGCTGTGGACGCGGTTTTCGCTCGTGGTCTCTATCGCCGCCGCACCACTTATTGTGAGCGCGACCGATGATTCCCGCTTCTGGTATCTGTCGGTAACGCTGCGCGATAGCACGGTGGTCAGCGCCATGCCCGGCACGATACACCTGCTCATCGATGCCGACGTCGGCGGTTACCTCGGCAGCCCCAATGATGCGTTGCGCCTGTTGCAGGCGCGCACGATGCGCCGGTATGTGCTCGACGCCATCGGACAGCGTACACCCCGTGCTCCGGTAGTGATTGCCGGCGACTACAACTCGGTGGCGTCGTACAAGTCGGTGCGAACGCTCCAGCAGTCGCTCGATAGGGATGGCTCGGAGCTGTCGTTGAATCGTGTGCTCCGGCTGGATGGTCGAACCGCCAGCACATGGCGCAACGACAGTGTTGCACAATTCACGCCTGGACGGCTCGATCTGGCGATGTTCTCCGACCGGGAGTTCGGGCAGACCGGCGGGTTCGTGTTCGCGGCAGAAGATCTGAGCGACTGTCTGCTCGCCTCGCTCCAGATTACGCGGGACATGTCACGGAAGTCATCGGACCACCTTATTGTGGTGACCGATCTGCGGCGGAAACCGAGGTAAGCAGCTGCACGTGCGACGATGCGCGGCAGGCAACGTCGCGCTGACGCAGGGTCCGTGTCTATTTTTTCGAGTCTCTCCTGCTGTCCACGCGACCCCAAAACACGCAGATGTCCGAGCTCACCCAGCTACCCACGCCAACGCTGCACGCCATGAAGGCGCGCCTCACCAACTGGGTCGTGTACGTCGCGGCCATCGACCTGGTGGCCGTAGGGATGTTCGTGTATCTGCTGCTGAACACGTCCCCGGCCAAGGCGTTGCCTTTCGCACCGCTGCTCATGCTGCCGTCCATTGCGCTCGTCCCGCTCATGCTGCGCGCCGGTGCCATCAAGCGCGAACTCGCGCGTCGCGACGCGAGCAGCTGAGCGCGCGGCTACTGCTGCTTCTTCCACTCCGCATACTGCTCCGGCATACACACGGCGCAGGGGCGGTATCCCGCCGCAACGGCGGTGGCTTCGTCGGCAAAGAAGACACGCTGCTGTTCGTAGCTGCGGCCCGTGCCGAGCGCGCGACGGGCGGCCTTGCAGTCGAGCCGCCCGTAAATGCGATTCTTGCGATGTCCCCCGATCGTCCCTTTGGTGGGGCTGGAGATCGTGCTGCCGTCGGCGGCAATGAGACGGTAAAGTGGCGAAATGGTCATCTCTGAAAGCTAGTCGTTTTTGCCACCGACGGCGCGGGTGCTGCCAATTTCGTCGACTTACCGCAGCGATTGCTCGAGATCGGCGGCGATGTACGCCATGACGGCCATGACCGCCACACAGCGCTGCACTTCCTTGGGATCGAGCTTGTCGGGGGTATCGGCATCGGTGTGGTGGAACCAGAAGTAGCGCGTGCCATCGACCTCGAGCCCCATGCCCGGCACGCCGGTCGCCATGATGGGACCGATATCCGCGCCGCCACCACTCGGACCAATCTTGCCGGCTCCAATGGGCACGAGCAACGAGCCGATCGCCTCGACGGCTTTGCGTGCCTCAGGTGTGCCCGTGAAGCCAAAGCCGAGCGGGCTGAAGACGCCGCCGTCGCTCTCGATGGCCAACTGATGCGGCTCCTGCTTGTGCATGTCGCGATACGCGTTGCCACCGCGCATGCCGTTCTCTTCGTTCGTCCAACCCACCGCGCGGATGGTGCGGCGCGGCGTGAGCCCAAGCTTCTTGAGCAGACGAATGGCTTCCCACGCCACCACGACACCGCCGGCATCGTCCATCGCGCCCTGGCCCACGTCCCACGAGTCGATGTGACCGCCCATGACGACGATTTCGTTGGGCTTCTCTCGGCCGCGCAGTTCGCCCATGACGTTGTGGCTCTGCGCGTCAGGCAACGTCTGCGCGTTCATGGTGAGCGTGACACTCACCTTCTGTCCGCGCGCGATCATGCGGCGCATCATCATCGCGTCTTCGGCCGTCACACTCGCATGCGGAATGCGCGTGACGGTGCTGTCGTAGCTCATGCTGCCGGTGTGCGGCGTGCGCATGCTGTACGGACCAGCAGCGCGCGCGAGGCTTGCCACGGCGCCAGCGCGTGCGGCCTCGATGGCACCCAGTCGACGGAACGCGCCGTTGTAACCGTAATCGCGCCACTCGGCGTCGTACAACACGATCTTGCCTTTGGCTTCACTCGCGCGCGCCTTGAGCTCCTCGAAGCTCGCCACCACCATCACCTCGGCGGTGATGCCACCCTTGGGCGTGCCAATGCTGCCACCAAGGCCGAGCATGGGTAGTCGCTGCTTGCGAGGCAACACCAGGTCGAGTGACTCCGCGCCGCGCACCCAATGCGGCACCATGACCGCTTCCTTCTTCACGTTGTCGAGCCCATCGCGCTTCATGGCATCGACGGTCCAGTCAATCGCCTGTTCGAGCGCGACACTACCCGACAAGCGATGTCCAAAGCGATCGGTGAGTTCGGCAATGCGATTCCACGCGGCCGCACTGTCGGCCTGCGCGGCGGCGATGATGCGATTGGCGATGTCGCGGTACTTCGCGGGGATCTCGGCGGGTGCCTGCGCCGAGAGTGAAGAGGCGCTTGCGGCCGAGAGCAGCGCGCCGGTGACGAGCGTGCGGAATGTTGTGCGGAATGTCGTCATGAAGGTCACTTCCGTTGTACGAGTTCGCGACCGGTGCGGATGATCGCGTCGGTCTGTTCGGGGGTACCGGCCATCAGCAATCCCAGATAGCCCTTGGTGATGCGGTCGGCAATGGTCTTGTCGTTTGCGGTCATCATGCTGGGCATCCCCTTCTTCGCGCCAGCGTCGCGTACGTTCTTGCACGCCGTCTCCGCGCCTGGTGCGTCGCCGCCCATGTCGCGCGTGAGGCTGCCAATGCCGCACGACAACAGGCTGTATCCCTCAACCGCGGCAATGGCATCCGTTTCCAGCACGGCGCCTTTGTCTTCGATCATCAGCATGGCGATCGTCGTGCCCTTCGCGTTCGTGGGGGACCACACACTGGCCTTGGCGTCCTTGAAGAAGCTTACGGCAAGCTTGGCTTCGTCGGCGCTGCGCACATGCGGAATGACCACACCATTCGCGCCCAGCGACAACACTTCGATAACTCGCGCGCGTGTGAGCTCAGCGCCCGCGTCCGCAATAGTCGGGATGCGCACCAGCAGCGTGGGATGTCCGCTGCTCGCCTTGAGCCCGGCGACCATGGCCTTCACGGCCTCGACGTCGTAGCTGCCTTCGAGATTGAGAAAGAGGTAGTCGAGGAGCGGGTTGGCACCCAGCGTCTTGGCGCCGTCGGCGGTATAGAGCGGTGGCAGCCGCTTACCGCTGGCGTCGGTGGCGCCCGGTGCGCGCTCGCTGGGCACGAAAATCCCGAAGGCCGGCTTGTTGGCCTTCCAGAGCGTGAGCGCAGGCGACGGCTGAGCCGCGAGGGTAGCCGGGAGCAGCAAGGCTGCCAGCAACAGAGATGGACGCATGGTGGGGAGCGGAGGGAGGAGCCGGTGGATAACTTCTGCACATGCTGACACTGACTACGCAGAGCATGCGGGCGGCGCTGCTGGTACTCACCACGGCGACGGGTGTTGCCGTCATGGCGTGCGGGCCAGCGGCGGAGCGCCCGCCGATCACAGATAGTACCGCCAATCGCGCGGCGGCGCCCGCGATTGCGCCGCCGTCGCCCACGCCGGTGCAGAGTCCTGCGCAGTTCCGTGTTCGTTTCGAAACGAGCAAAGGACCGTTCGTCGTCCAGGTGAAACGCGCCCTCGCGCCGAATTCGGCCGACCGCTTCTACGAGCTGGTCTCCAACGGCTACTTCGCCGATGTGCGCTTCTTTCGCATGGTGCCGGGGTTCATTGCGCAGTTCGGCATTCATGGCAATCCCGATGTCAACGCCGTCCGGGACACTGCCACCTTTGCCGACGACGTGAT
>JAIXTI010000276.1 GCA_027484025.1 bacterium | reverse complement strand
TCCGGCTGCCGGACGCCCCGGAACAGGAGGGGACGCGGGGGTACCACAAGGACTACGATGCGCCCGCGGCGGGCGTTGGGTAAGATGCAGGCCTACGTCACGCGGCCGGTGGCCGCTTTCCACCCCGTACCCTCCCTTTGATCATGTCAATTCGTCATTCGCTGGTCCTCGCCGCCGCCCTCGGGCTGGCCGTCGCTGTCCCCGCGTCCGCCCAGGACAAGACGCCCCCGGCCAAGAAGCCGGCCCCGGCCATGGATCACGCCGCCATGCACGCCGAGCATATGAAGCAGATGGAAGGCGGCAAGGCCGACGCCGCCGCGTGGAAGGAGCTCGACGCCTACCACATGCTCATGATGGCCACCTGGCACCCGGCCAAGGACAAGAACGACCTGGCGCCCACCCGCGCGAAGATCGGCGAGATGGTGACCGCCGCGAAGGCCGTGGCCGCCTCGAAGGCGCCCGCCGCCTGCCAGAAGCCCGCCCTCGCCAAGGCCCAGGCCGGCCTCGCCGGCGAAACGCAGAAGGTGCAGGCGCTCGTGACCAGCAAGGCCGACGACGCCGCGCTCAAGGCGGCCATGAAGGGGCTGCACGATGCCTTCGAGGTGCTCGAGGAAGGGTGCAATACGGGGATGAAGCACTAAGCCTTTGCCTAACGGCTGCGCGCCTGCCATCTGTAGTTTCTGCCGTCCGCCGTCTCGGCGTGATGCCGCGGTATCACGCCGAGACGGCAGACGGCAGGGTCCTAGACGGCAGGCACGGAGTCTGGTCTACGCTTCGAATGTCCCACGGCGCATCGCCGTCCCCCCGCGCACGTGCCACGCCCCCCGGCACATGACGTCGCGAATGGCGCCGAGCTCGTCGAGCACGAGCAGATCCGCGTCGAAGCCTTCGGCAATCCGTCCCTTACCGCGCAATCGCAACAGCGTCGCTACGCTCGACGTGAATGCCGGCAGAATGGCATCGAGTGCGTGGCCACGCGCCACCAATGCGCGAACCGTCTCCCACAGTGAGCCGGAGTGCCCGACGTCCATCGCGATGACGCGGCCATCGGCGTCGAACGTGGGCAGGCAGCCACCACCGTCGCTGCTCACCGTCACGTTGGACAATGGTGCGCCGGCGGCCCAGTAGCGCTCCAATGCATCGGCGGCGCTCCACGCGTCTTCTTCCGGCGCGACCTCGAACGACGTGATGTCCACCACGCACCCGCGCGTCGCCAACGCGATGGCTTCCTCGAAAAGCGCCTTGCGACGATTCACATGCGTCGGGTTGAACACGCGCGGCGGCAACTCGCTCTCCGCGAGCATCTCGCGAATCTGCGACAGCCCCCGGGCGCCGTCGCCCACATGCAGATGCAGAATGCCCGCCTTCCCCGACAGCAGCCCGCCCACATGGGCCTCGCTGGCGAGCCGCAGCAGCTCGGCCACCGTCGGCTGACTGGAGCGATGATCGGCCATGGCAATTTCGCCCACGCCGATGATGCGGTCGACAAAGGCGATATCCCCGCGCACGCTGCCTGTGAGCGTCACCGGCGGCAGGTGATAGCCGCCGGTATGGCACCACGCCGACAGCCCTTCTGCCACCAATCCGTTGGCGGCGGTCACGAGCTCCCCGGTGGTGCGGGTGGTGTCGTCGGTTCCGAGCACGCCCACCACTGACGTGACGCCGGCCGTCGTGTAGCGGCTGAGCGGCGGGGCCGGAACCTTGGTGTGCGGTCCCGCCTCGCCCCCGCCCCCGGTCAGGTGCGCGTGGCCGTCCACGAGACCCGGCACCACCGTCGCGCCGTTCAGGTCGATCTCCTCGATGGGCAGCCCGGCCGGGAGTGCGGCCAGATCTGTTCCCATCCATGCAATGCGGTCGCCGGCAATGAGCAGATGCTGGCGCCCCAGGCGCTGCGGGGCGTAGACGGAGCCGTTTCGGAGCAAGACAAGCATGCTGAACGTTACCTGAGGGACCCCTGCGCCGTTAGCTTTACGGAGCAGCGCCCTCATCCATTATCACGAGCCTCTTGCATGCGCGGTTGGATCATCCCCATTGGCGGCAAGCTCGTTTCCGCCGCCATCATCGATCGGTTCATCGCCCTTTCGGGCGGCGACCAGGCACGCATTGCCGTCATCCCGACGGCCTCGGGTACGCCCGACATGGGCACGTACTACGAACGCGTCTTCGAAAGCCAAGGCGTGAACGAAGTGAAGGCGCTCAACTTCGAGCGCCGCAGCGACTGCGACGATGCCGATTGGCTCGAGTGGCTCGCCAACGCGACAGGGGTGTTCCTCACGGGCGGCAATCAGCTCAAGCTGTCGAGCATTTTGGGCGGCACTCCTGTTGCCGCGCTGCTCCGTCAGCTCAACCGGGACGGCGTCACCATTGCCGGCACCAGCGCCGGCGCGGCCTACCTCAGTGAGCACATGATTGCGTGGGGCGACGAAGGCAGTACGCCGCGCGTGGGCATGGTGCACATGGCCGCGGGACTGGGGCTCAGCAACCGCGTCATTGTCGATCAGCATTTCCGTCAGCGCGACCGCTTGGGCCGACTGCTCACCGCGCTGGCGTACAATCCGTTTTGCCTCGGTATCGGCGTGGACGAAGACACCGCCGCATTCATCAGCGCCGACGACACCGTGGAGATCATGGGCACCGGCGCGGTGACGATCGTAGACCCGGGACACCTCGAGTACACGTCGGTGGCGACCATTGAAGTGGGAGAGCCGATCGACATGGTGGGCATGCGCATTCACGTGCTGGGCGCCGGTTCGACCTTCAACGTGCAGACGCGCGTGATGACCCCCGCTGCGCCGCCCGTGGTACAAACGGTGCCGCTGTCGCACCGCTAGACCCACGCCCCCCGCAACATCCGTCGCGGGACGCGTGCAGTAGCAGCTGCTGATCGACCGCTCGAGCTGAACCACCGGCTGCGCCGCCTGCGCGTGGCTTTCCCCAGCATTGCCACACCATGCGCATTCTCGACCGCTCCGTGTACGTCGGCCCCAGCCACTACGCGCACTTTCCCGTCATCCGTCTCGTGCTCGACCTCGGCGCGCTCGAGGCATGGCCCACGCGCAAGCTTGGCGATGACTTCGTGAACGCGTTGCTTCGGGCCCTCCCCGGGCTGCGCGAACATGGCTGCTCGTATGGTGAGCCCGGCGGCTTCGTCCGTCGCATGACGGAAGATGAGGGGACGTGGCTCGGTCACGTGCTCGAACATGTGGCCATCGAACTGCAGAACGTCGCCGGCGGGCATGTCACGTTCGGCAAGACGCGCGAAACGACGCGGCCGGGCGTGTACGACGTAGTGTTCGAATACGAACAGGAAGATGTGGGGATCGAGGCGGCCGATGTCGCGCTCGACCTGCTGCAGTCGTTGCTCCCGGCCGATCTGCGGAGTGCGAGTTTCGATCCGTCGTTCGATCTCGATGCACGTCGCGATGGCTTCATTCGCTTTGCGCAACGTCGCGCGCTGGGGCCGAGTACGGCGAGCATCGTGAAGGCGGCCGAAGATCGTGGTATTCCGTGGCTGCGCCTCAACGAGCAGAGCCTCATTCAGCTAGGCTACGGCTGCCGTCAGCAGCGCATTCAGGCGACGATTACCGGGCGGACGTCGCACATTGCGGTGGAACTCGCGTCGGACAAGGAAGAGACCAATCGCATACTGTCGCACTTGGGCTTGCCCGTGCCGCGTCAGCGATTGGTGCAGAGTGCCGAGAGGGCTGTCGCTGCGGCCGAGCGCATTGGTTATCCCGTGGTGACCAAGCCCTACAACGGCAATCATGGTCGCGGGGTGAGCATCGGGCTCGCCACGGCCGACGACGTGCGTGCCGGCTTTGCGCGCGCGCAGGAGCATTCGCGCAGCGTCATCGTGGAGAGCTTCATCACCGGCCACGATCATCGCATGGTGGTTGTGGATGGTGAACTGGTCGCCGTGAGCAAGCGCGAGCCAGGCAAGGTGGTGGGCGACGGCGTGCATACCGTGGCGCAGCTAGTGGAGATCGTGAACAGCGATCCGCGCCGTGGCATTGGCCACGAAAAGGTGCTCACCATGCTGTCGCTCGACGATCAGGCGATGGGACTGCTGGAGAAGCTGGGATATACGCCAGACACCGTGCCGACTGCCGGTGAAGACGTGTATCTGCGACTCACCGCCAATCTTTCCACAGGCGGTACTGCCGCCGACATGACCGATGTGGTGCACCCCGACAACGCCGAGATGGCGGTGCGCGCGATCAAGGCCATCGGGCTCGACGTGGGTGGTGTGGACTTCCTCACCCCCGACATCACGCAGTCGTACAAGGACATTGGTGGCGCCATCTGCGAAGTGAACGCGGCGCCCGGTTTCCGCATGCACATGGCCCCGAGCGAAGGGCGTCCGCGTGATGTGGCGGGGCGTGTCATCGACATGCTCTTTCCGGCGGGTGTGGCCACCACCATTCCCATTGCGGCCATTACCGGCACCAACGGCAAAACCACCACATCGCGTCTGCTGGCGCACATTCACAAGCTGGCGGGCAAGCGTGTGGGGCTCACCACCACCGACGGTGTGTACATCGACGGCCAGCGCACGGTGGAAGGCGACATGACCGGCCCCACCAGTGCACGCATCGTGCTGCGTGACCCGGCGGTCGAAGTAGCGGTACTCGAAACCGCGCGCGGTGGCCTGCTGCGCGCCGGTATGGCCATGCGCCACGTAGACGTGGGCGCGGTGCTCAACATTCAGCCCGATCACTTGGGGCAGAAGGGCATCGACACGCTCGAGCAGTTGGCGGAGATCAAGCGCACGGTCGTGGAGATCGCGACTGATACCGCGGTGCTCAACGCCGACGACCCGCATGTGCTGCGTATGGGCGCGTACACCAAGGCGCGTCGTGTGTGTTACGTGACACTCGACCCGCAGCACGAACTGGTGCGTGAGCACATTCGTGCTGGTGGATGTGCCGTGGCGCTCGAAGGTGGCGTGAACGGACAGATGATCACCATCTATGACGGCGAACGGCATATTCCGCTGCTCTGGACGCATCTCATTCCGGCCACGCTCGAAGGGCGCGCCACCTTCAACGTGCAGAACTCGATGTTCGCGGCGGCGATGGCCTATGCCATGGGTGTGCGCCTCGAGGATATCCGTCACGGACTACGCACCTTCGACACCACGTTCTTCCAGGCGCCGGGCCGCCTCAACGTGTACGACGAGCATCCGTTCAAGGTGCTCTTCGACTACGGACACAATGCTCACGCGGTCACCGCGCTCTGCGATCTGGTGAACCGTTTGCGTCCGGTGGGGCGCCGGTTGTGCGTGCTGGCGGCACCTGGTGACCGTCGTGACGAAGACATCCTCGCGATTGCCACCGCCGCGGCGGCCGCGCGTTTTGACCACTACATTTGCCGCCGAGACGATTCGCCGCGTGGCCGTGGACCCACGGAGGTGCCGGAGCTGTTGCGCGACGGCCTAGTGGCCAACGGCGTGTCGCCCGATGCCATCACCATCATCGTCGACGAGCAGGAAGCGATCAACACCGCGCTGCAGTCGGCGCAGCCTGGTGATCTCGTGCTGATCTTCGCCGACGCGCTGGCGCGTGGCTGGAAGCAGATCGTGAATTTCCGTGCTGAAGGACACGGGGCCTTTGCCGCGCCGCGTGCCGCGCGTTCGGTACCGCGTGCGGCGGTCACCGAAGAAGCGCCCGCCGAAGACGATCGTCCACCCGCTCCAACGCCCGAAGTGCCGTCGTCACGCTGGCGCAGCATGGGCGACGATGTGGTCATGACGCAGGACGGGCGGGGCGTGATTCTCAAGTCGGAGTCGAATGACTGAGTTCGACGCGCCGCCGATTCTCTCGAGCGTGGCGGCAGACGACGAGTATCCGTCGTCGTCCATTCTCGACAGTCGTCGGCAGACGGGCGCGAACTGGTTCAGCGATGCGCCCGGCGCGGTTCTCGAAGTGCGCAACAGTACCAACGACGACCGTCGAGCGCTGGAGCGGTGGCCACGTGAAGTGCGCCGTCTGTGCGAGGTGCTCGGGTGGCCATCGGGCGCACCGCTCGCGCAGCCGCATGGCGCGCTTGGCGTCTGCTTCTTTTCGGCGCCGCTCGATGGACTGCTCACCGCCACGACGGTCGCCGAGCAGGCGTGGGTGCGGGCCGAGCAGTGGGTGCGTGCGCAGGACGGAAGTGAGCTGGCGGCGAGCTGGCTCGTGTCGTCGGAGTCCGACGTGCACGCCGCGTTGCGTGTGCGTTACGACGAGGAGCGGGCGCCGTTGGCGGCGGCGTGCGTGATGGTGGAGGCTGCCGTGTCGCACGCGTGCTCGTGGCAGCTCGATGAAGAGCTCGTGAGTGTGGGCAGTGGTGTACACGGTTCGGCCTGGCCGCTCGAGGCGGTACCGTCTCCCGAACAGATCGCGTGGGACACGGTGCGGGACGTGCCGGTGACGCTGGTGACCGGCAGCAATGGCAAGACGACGACAACGCGTCTAGTTGCGGCCATGTGGCGCACCGCTGGCCGTCATGTAGGCTGGTCGTGCAGCGACGGGGTATTCGTGCACGATGCTGACGGCACGCGCGAGCTCGCCGATGGTGATTACACCGGCCCCGGTGGCGCGCGATTGGTATTGCGTGACCGGTCCGTGCAAGCGGCCGTACTCGAGACGGCGCGCGGCGGTATGCTGCGGCGCGGGCTCGCCACCAGCCGTGCCCACGCGGCGGTCATCACCAATATCAGTGCCGACCACTTCGGTGAGTACGGCGTGGAATCGCTGGGGGACCTCGCGCGCGTAAAGGCTACGGTGGCGCGCATTCTGGTTCCTCACGCGTTGCTCGTGCTCAACGCCGACGACGAGCACCTGCGGGCGCTGGGCGCTGCACTGGAGCGCGAACACTCCACCACGGTGGCCTGGTTCAGTCGCAGCGCCGAGAACGCGTTGGTGTTGCGCGGCGTGCAGCAGCACGGGTATGGGGCGGTGCTGCACGACGGGCATCTGCTGTTGTGCGATGATGGCGTGTGGAGCGACGTGGGGGCGTTGCATGACATGCCGCTGACGTTGGAGGGCGCGGCCACGCACAACGTGGAGAACGCGCTCGCGGCATCGCTCACGGCGAGTGTGGCCGGCGTGCCGTTCGCAGCCATCCATGGCGCATTGCGGCAGTTCGGTGGCGCGGTGGATGACAATGCCGGCCGCATGCAGCGCCGCGTACTCGGCGACGTGACGGTGCTGGTGGACTACGCCCACAACCCTGAGGGCATGCGCGTGCTCGGGGCGACGGCCATGGGCATTCCCGCAGCGCGTCGCCTGCTGCTGTTGGGACAGGCCGGCAACCGCGACGACGCGCAGCTGGTGGCGCTGGCGCACGCGGCGTGGAACGGCGCGCAGTACGACCGTGTGGTGCTCAAAGAGATGGAGGGGATGCTGCGCGGGCGCGAGCCGGGTGAGGTGACGCGTGTATTGCGTGAGGCGCTCCTCGACGCCGGTGCCCCGTTTGCGGTTCTCGACGTGTGCCCAAGTGAGCTGGACGCCGTGCGCGCGGCGCTCCTGTGGGCGCAGCCGGGCGATTTGCTCGTGTTGCCGACGCATGTGCAGAAGGATGAGGTCGAGGCGCTGTTGGATGCGTTGTCAGGGGGCGGCTGGCAAGCGGGATCGCCGTTGCCAGCCGTGTAGCCTCAGGATCGAATGTTCAGCGTGTCGGCCGCTTTATGCGGAGTCGCACGACCGTCGGCAATCCATCAGTGTCGTATTGGACACCCCACGCGTAGTCCTTGCTGACCTGGAATAGCTGGAGGCGCGCGGGGGTGGCGAGTTCTGCCTTCGGCTTGCCGTTGGGTGCAACTACGATCCAGCTGCCGATGCTATCGGGGGAGTATCGGTTGATCCAAATGCTACCGTCGTTTGCCAACAGCGCGGTAGCCGCAGACGGGAAGTAGCGTACGGGCTCGAGCATTGCTTCAACAGCTTCGCGATCCGTGGCAGATGACGCGTTGTCGGCTAGGGACGCATACTTGTCTCGATGGGCCGCCAAGACGGGCCTACGCGACAGCTTGAGCGTCCCGCAAGCACGTGCGCCGGTCACATTACCAAAGCGACATAGCTGCACCGTGTCTGACGTGCTGGAGACTGCAGACTGCGTCAGCACAGCGTAAGATCGTCCATCGGCAGAGAAGGCGGTAATCGTCGGTGCTTGAATGGGAGAGAGCAGTAGTTTGGGAGGCCTTCCTCCCGAACTCGGCTGCCACCGGCCAAGCAATGGCCGAAGCCGAGTGAGCGTATCGGTCGAGATGCGCACAGAGTCTCCCAAGATCAGCGCCATGCTCCCCAGAGGATCGGCGCGATTTGGCTGACTGGCGCTCCCCTCATACGCTTGAAACAGCAGTTTCCCGTTGGCCATCGCTCTCACAACATTCGCACGTGGTGACAGTTTTGGCGCATCTGCCGAGGCAACAGAGGTCGTTCGTTGAACCTTTCCCGTGCTGTCAAAGAACGTGACGCGTCTCAGCGCCGGGTCTGTCACCCAGAATCCGTTTTCGGAGAGTCCGATGCTTCCAACCGACTGAAAGTCTCCTGGTCCAGCGCCATGCCGACCGACAGTTCGCAGTTGCTTTCCGCGGCGGTCGAGAATCGTCACTGAGCGA
This sequence comes from bacterium, assembly GCA_027484025.1. Classification (GTDB taxonomy): domain Bacteria; phylum Gemmatimonadota; class Gemmatimonadetes; order Gemmatimonadales; family Gemmatimonadaceae; genus Gemmatimonas. The sequence continues at coordinate 9,566 of JAIXTI010000276.1, read as the reverse complement.
CTGGGAAAGTCGAGCGAGTACACCAGTCCGCTGGGCGACACCGACATCCCCGCGACGTAGCTCTGGGAAGCCGATGATGCATCGAACGAGGCGTCACCCGACAGCTTCCAGTCTTCCAAGCGCGATCCTTGTTCAATTGAGAGGGCTCCGCCGAAGAAAACTGCGGTTTGAAGCTGTAGGAATGTCCGAAGCGGCGGTGAGCGGTGTGGCATAGGTGCGTTTGCCTGAGGCGGAAAGGGCGGTGTGTGGCGGAGTATTCTTCGCGTCTTCGCTACAGCGCTATCCGTGCGGACTGCGCTATAAGTCTCTTCGCGGTATTCGGCGCGTAAGCGCGTGTGATGATCACGCCGTCACAGGCGAGCGCTGAAGAATGACCGTCTTCCCTGTTTCGTTCATACTTGCTGTAACGACTAAGCCACGACGTTTTCGCAGTTGGTTTGATCGCTTCCAGAGAGCGTCGTCCGTCAGTGCGGGCCGCAAATACGTCCTCACCAGGTGTAGGGTTATCTCCACCTCCAGCTCCACATAGCCCGCCGGGCCCAGGGGGATGGCTGCATGAAAGCCAGGGTTGCATCGGCCCAAAGCAACCGTTAAATCCGCCGTACGGAACGGAGGCGCAGAAGTGCTGGGTAACGTGCCAGTTTCCCTGTGCATCCTGATACAACGTGTAGACAAAATCGCAGACATAGCACTCCGCACTCGAAGCCGCTGATGATGCGGAAGTTGCGTTGGCGATAGCTCTGCTGAACGGCGCGACCGCGAGAAATGCTATCGTCAGCAGTAGTACCGTGGCCCTGCTTCGACTCTTCACAAAAAATCTCCTTGTTTGTCGTTAACTCCGCCGCACACAACCCACCGCACTGATACTCTGAACTAGTCATTAGGCTGTTTCTCGGTCAGCACATACTCGACGAACTGCGGCTGGCCGATGCTGCGAACTGCGCCAATGACGTCGGTGCCAGGCAGCGCAGCCGCGAATCCCATTGGTAATTCGACGGCTCGGACAGAGCGTGTTATTCCATCCAAATGAAAGCGAATGATCAGTCTCTTGTCTGACCGCGGATCAGCAAGCATCTGAATCAGCTGGCTACGGAGGGGTAGCAGTGGCAGCGCCATCCAGCGAGATACATCGATGGAGTCTTGATTGTCTGCAAAGCTGATGCTCGGCTTGAAGGTCGCCGAGTCGTCCCCGTTAATGCTCACGCGCGTTGTTTCGAACGGCCAAACTGACGAAGTCAAGTAGATGCCTTTGGGGCTCACTGTCAGATATGTCGCTCTTATCTTTGACGATGTCTTGGAAAGGCGGAAAAACTCTGATGTCGTGCCTGCTCTGTCGGTTTTGTAGACTGGTAGGTCGCCACTGGGGGTGCTGCCTGAAGAGTACCAATTGCCACCTAGACAGGCCGCCTGATCGACATGCATGCCATGCATACGCCTTGTTGACACCAGTTTTCCCGATTCGGAGAATGTGAGAATTGAGGCGGTTGATGCGTCCCAGACGGCGACGGCGTCCATGGTGCCAGCGCACGCGCCAATAGGTTTCCAGCCTTGCGGGGCTATCAGCTGTTTCGTCGAACGACCGCTGATTAGCACGGTTCTTCCATCCTCGACTGACCACGCAACCGCCACATTTGCTTTGATCATGGCGATCCCATTCGGAGCCAATGAATCCGGTAGCGACGTAACGCTTTCCTCCACTAGCAAGCTCTGTGAGTCGAGTGCCTTGTCGTCAACTGATGAACACGCGAGCAACATTGGCATAGCCATTAAGCGCGGCCATGCTCCGGAACCGATATTCCGCGCGGAGCGTGGCGAGAGCTTGCTCCCACTTGCTGAGTGCATCCCTAGTTTGTCCCTGTTCGATCGGGGAGGAGTGACCGGCGTATATGATTGGGGACACTTGGAGTTCTCGACAGTCCCCATTTCCGGGGGGGGGCTTCTGGCGGCGAACGGACTACGATAGTGTCTGCTTGCGAGCGATTCAGCTCGCCGCGTTTAGAACGTTGACGGAAACGCGCTGAAGACCGAGCTCCATTTCAGTGCACTAGCTTGGCAGCGGTGTTGACAGTTGCTCGCGCAGTGGGCGCATGACACCGCACTAGAACCGTGAGATGATGAATAACGCTGACGTGACGGAGACTCTCCGCAGCCTCGAGCCGCGTGAAGTCACGTGCGTTCTACTTCTTGCGATGATCGACCCGGGTGCCCCGGCTGCAGATCTCGCCGTGTTCCCAAGTGAGCTGGACGCCGTGCGCGCGGCGCTCATGTGGGCGCAGCCGGGGGATTTGCTCGTGTTGCCGACGCATGTGCAGAAGGATGAGGTCGAGGCGCTGTTGGATGCGTTGTCAGGGGGCGGCTGGCAAGCGGGATCGCCGTTGCCTGCCGTGTAACCTCGGATGCCTCGGTCGTCTTGGATGCCTTCTTGTTATCGGTTCGCGGGCTCCTGTCGTCGGCCAGAATGTTGAACTGATCGCACGAAGGCAACCGAGGCATTCAAGACATCAAAGAAAGCAAAAGGGGAGCAGCCGTTTCTGGCCGCTCCCCTTCGCACATCCAGATCAGCGTAAACCGATCAGATGATCTCGCACGCCCCGCCGGCACAGGCCACCGTATCGGCCAGCGTGGTCATGTCCGTGCCTTCCCACAGCGCCGTGTAGTCGACCGTGTTGTAGACCAGCGCGTTCCACTTGGCCATGTCCATCTCGGTGGTGACTTCTTCGCGCGGCGCCTGCGTGTACACCTTGTCGCCCGTTTCGCGGAGCAGCGAGATACCCGTGAAGTAGCCACGGTTCTCGAAGATGAACTGCTGCACGGCATCCCACTCGTCGTCGCGCACGGTGACCGTGTTGGAGACGTTGTGGTGGAGGCCCGGGTTGTACGACTCATGGCGACGGCCGGCGACCACCCAGTGCTGCTGCACGAGACGCACGTACTCGAGGAACTGCACGGCACCGACATCCTTGCGGAGAATCGCGTCGGACGGCGCGGTCACCGGGAAGGTGATCACGTCGGTGGTGTCGGGATCCCACGCCGACGACTCGGTCATGTGCGGGTTGTTGAGCTTGAACCACTGGTACAGCGGCTCGGTGCGCGCGGCCTGTACGCGACGGAAGTAGTGACGCGCATGGTGCGGGTGGATGCCCGAACCGGCGCCGAGCACGAGGCTCGCGGTGCCTTCCGGCTTCACGCAGGTGATACGCGCGGCAGCCGGGATGCCCAGGTGTTCGGCAACGGCGGCGTTGGTGTCGAGGCATTCCTGCGCACCACGCTCGAGCACCTGCGGGTTGAGCAGCAGCGACGGACGATCGAGGATACCGCAGATGCTCACGCCGAGCAGCGACTCACGCTCGTTGATGAAGCGCGTGGCGGCGCCGAGGTACGGGATGTTCGTGTACGCGGCCTGCAGCGTACCCAGCAACGACGCCGCGCGGCAGCAGGCGAGGAAGCCCGCTTCGTCTTCGCAGGCGTTGGCGTTGATGGTGGTGAGGTTGCACATCTGCCAGCCGCTGACGGTGCTGCCCAGTGCGACGTCGGGGCGGCCGTACTCGGCGAGCTTGGCCTGCGCGGCTTCGTCGACCACGGCGAACGGCGCGAGGCCGATTTCGACGCACGGGTTGGCGCCGTATTCCACGTCGTCGACGAAGTAGAAGCCGGGCTCACCGAATTCCTTCTGCAGTTCGAAGAGCTTCTGGAACTCGTTCTCGGTGTGCACGGTGCGCACGAGCACGGCCGAGTTGTTGGACTTGCCGCGCTGCGGGTTGGTCTCGAACCAGTTGCCCGTCTTGGCCGACGCCATTTCGTCGTCGTCGGCGGAGAAGAGGCAGATGGTGGCCGAGCGACGGATGCCGCCCGAGAGCACCGCGACCGCGACGTGCATGAGGATGTCATACACTTCGATGGGGCGCAGCGCGCGGCCCGACACGCCTTCGAGCATGCGCTCGACCGCGGTGAGCGCCTTCTTGAGCGGGATGTGGCCGGGGGCACGTCCACCCGACGTGCGCAGCGGCGCGCCGCGACGACGGATGTTGGAGTAGTTGAACTCGATCTTCTTGTTGTCGAGGTAGCTCTGGACGAGCGCGCCGAGTGCGTCGGCCCAGCCCTCGAGCGTGTCGTCGACGTTGTAGTGAATGACTTCGAGCTCGTTCTCGGCGCCACGCACCGGGAACGACGGGAGCTGCGCGACGTGGTGCTTCTGTACGGAGAAGCCGACGCCGGTACCCGACATGAGCAGGAAGAACGATTCCTTGAACGCGTCCACGCGGTTCATGTGCGTGAAGGCGCAGTTGAACATGCGGGCGTTGTTCGCCTCGATGGCCTGGCCGCCGAACTGCAGCGAGCGCATGGAGGGAAGAATCGCCTTGCGCTGGAGCGCCGCTTCGGTCTCGTCGATGAGCGAGCGGAGGGTGCGGCCGCTGAAGCCGGCGACCGGCAGGTCGAGCTTGTCGGCGAAGTGCGCGCGGTGCATGTCCATGACGCGCGTGAACGCTTCCGACGGCGTTTCGCGGCGGCCGAGGTCGTCCCGGTAGCGCGAGTAGCGCGACAGGAAGATGTAGTCCTGCAGGCCGCTCTCGCCGTGGGCATGGAGACGCACCTGGGCGCGGGCCGCGCGGTAGATGACGTAGCGCTTGGCGACGTCCCAGTGGCCGCGGGCGGCGATCATCATTTCGACGATGTCCTGCACTTCTTCGACCGTCGGGGTGCGCTCGAGCGCCTTGCGTTCGACGGTGTTGACGACGAGCTGCGTGATTTCGCAGACGTCGGCGAACTCGGTGAAGCCGAGGCCGAAGCGGTGCGCGGCGTCGTTGTGGTGCGGGTTGACCGCGTCGTCATGGCGCGAGGCCCAGAAGGCGAGGGCGATGGCGCGCGTGATGCGCTCCGGGTCCCACGGGGCACGGCGGCCGTCGCGCTTGATGACTTCGGTCACGGTGCGGACACCGCTGTTGTCGTAACTGCCGAACGTCTGGCGGACTTCGCTGCTGCGTGGGGCGACGGACGTGGTCATTAATGCTCTCCAGAGGTGGGTACAGCGGTGAGAGGCACACCCCCCGAGGACCTTCACCGGTCGTACGTGACGGCCGCGTCGTCGCGGCCAACACGAAAGCTCCCAGCGGTACATTGCAGGGAGCCCGAACGGGGTCGCGCGCACTCGAGCAACACGGTGCGGCGCGACGATCCCCGGCGAACCCTCCCTCGAGGGGGCGCGCGGACTCGGGCACTGGCAGGTCTTCTGGCTCGGGATTCGTCCTCGGAAGCGGCCTTCCCGCGCCAGACATGGCGCAGTGGCGGAAAGCTTCCTCGTCGTCCCTTACAGCGGCGGGGCCGCCCCGGAATTACGCCGGGTTCCCTCTTAGCGCCGGCCTCTGGGGGAGGAGGCCGGTGACCAGTGCCTATGTCGTACTACGGTGGAATTCCCTTGCCCGCCCGCACACGTGCAGGCGAGCAAGGAGTGGCAACTTCCGGCATTCGGGTCCCGTAGTCAAGAGACAGTTTGGCCGTTCTTTTTCGGGCCGGTGCCGCCAGTGTGGCAGAGTAAAACTTTCGGTGTTGCAGAATTGTGATAAAGCTTTACTTGGCAATGCTTTACGCGCTTTCACTTTTTCGGAAATCCGATGGCGAATGAATCCGAAATAACGGGAACAATCTGGCGGATTTCGGCTGGCGGCGGCGGGGCTGGATTTTCCCCCGGCGCCGTGTAAAGAATGCCCGAATTTCGTGCGTCAGCGGGGCCGGCGCACGGGAACCAGCCGGTTCATTTCGCGAAATCCGCCCACGAGCCAGGACCGGGACTCCGGGTAGCTCACGTCGTAGCGACCGTCCGTCAGCAGCGTTTCGCCCGTCTCTCGACTGACCGACCACCGCTCCGGCGTGCCACCGGTCTCGAGCTCTACCCGCCAGGTCTCAATCCGACCGGAAAAGGTCTGCACGGTATCGATGCCGGCAACGCGCACGTTGCGAAATCCCGACGGGCCAAGGGCGAACAGCTTACTCTCGCCTTCGAGTACGCCAATGCTGCCACGCCAGCCGTTCGTCAGCGGCAGTGCACTCAGCACTACCCGCAACATGCTTTCACTCACCACGAACAAGCGGCTGCGATCGAAGCGTACAGTATGGCCCCAGCGAAACGGTACTTTCACGGTATCGCGCGTCCGTGCGGGCGTTGGTAGAGGAACCATTGTCACACGTTCCGTCAGCGTGCTGTCGGTGAAATCCTGTTCGACGCGCATGACACCGAGATCGGCGCGCCGACGAAGGGGGCGAAGGCTCGTGCGATCGATCCACAGCGTATCGGACCGTCCCCCCGCACGCAGCGCGCGTGGCGCGAGGGTCGTGGTCACAATGCGCACGGCGCGCTGGCTGCCCAGTCGCACCGTGTCGACAGCCATTTCGTACAGTTCATGCGGCAAGGCATCGTGATAGGCGTTCGATGACAGCCGCACATAACTCCGGACACCGGGCACCACGCGGCTCAGGTCGAACCCGCTGACGCCCGGAAACGGTCCGGGACGTCCCCCCGTCGGTTGCTGCGCATACGCAACGCGAGGCCATGGAGACAACAGCTCCGCCATGCCAGCTGGCGAACGGACGCCGCCTGCGCTGGGTGAGGCCGGTGCAGCGGGCACGGGCGTGCGGCTCACCCCCACCGACGCCGCACGCGGTGGCAAGAACAGCGCAAGCAACGCCGTCGCGGCGATGCCGGCCACGAGGAGCCAGACGCGCGTGCGCATCCATGCTTGGTCGAGGTCTCTGCGGGAATCACCGTTGTCGACCGGGACCGGCACCAACACCCGCACGCCAGAGGCGCGACTGGCCTGAATGCGCGTCAGCAAACGATCGTCGGCCTGCTCCTCGCCGCGCTGCTGCAACGCGGCGACCAGCTGCTGCACCTCAGCGGGCAGCGTTTCGCCGTCTTCTCTTCCGGTATTCATGCGAGCCCCCTCAGCAGTTGGCGAAGTTGTTGAACGCTTCGGTGCAAACGGACTTCCGAGGCGTTGACGGAGATACCGAGGACGCGGGCAATCTCGGCATGCGGCAGTTCGTGCAGTACGCGCAAGACGAAGACATGGCGCAACGCTGGTTGGAGTTTTCGTAGCGCGCCGTACACGTGGTCGGCCACCAGTACGTCGCGCTCGGCGTCAACGTCTGGTGTCGTCAGCACCAATGAGTCGTTCGAGACGAGGCGCGACGCACGACGCTCGTGCATGAGCGTGACGCGCGTAGTCAAACGAATCAGCCACGCACCGAACTGACCGCGCTCCTCATAATGCGCGAGCGACTCCGGCAGGGCGACGAACACATCATGCACGATATCCTCGGCGTCGGCGCGGGATGCCGTCATTCTAGAGGCGAGCGTCAGCATGGCGGCCGCGTGCTGCCGATACACCGTGGCCAAGGCCTCCGGATTCCCGGCGCGCACGGCGGCCAGGTCGATTGTGGTGTCGGGCGCTGAGGACGACAATGGGCTGGGCAAGGGCAGGGCATTCATAACGACCCGGTGGAAGGTACGCTTCTGGAATGCACCGGGCCGACGAAACCTTACATGATCCGAAAAAACCGGCAGTATTAACAGAGACTCCCGGATGTCACCTGAGCTTTCGGTCAGACACGCTGGGGGTCATTCGATCCTTGCCGAGAATCGACCCGCCAATGTCCCCTGTCGCGGCAGACGGGCTGCCGCACGAATCGCCGAGGTTGCGATGCGCATCAAATTGTTCTGGTTTCTGTTGTCGCTCACGCCGTCTGCATTGGTCATGCCGCTCGACGCCCAGTCTCGCCCGGCGGCCACCAGTGCGCCGCGGGCCACGAAGGTCGAGTACGTGCCCGTCGAGGGCGCCGACTACGCCTTCAAGAATCCGCCGACCGTCAACAACGGTGTGGTGACGTTCAATCTTACGAACGTCGGGCAGGATCTGCATTCCATGACGCTCCTCGAACTGCCAGCCACCCACACCCTGCGTGAGTTCCTCGATATGTATCACACGAAGGGGATCATCCCCCCGTGGATGCTGACACTCGGCCAGACCAATACGATAGCGCCCCGGCAGGAGACGTTTCTGACTGCGCGTCTCAAACCGGGGCGCTACATCCTCGCCTGTCTCATTCCGGGGCGCGACGGGCGCGCGCACACGGAGAAGGGGATGGTGCAGCTCATCACGGTGAAGTAGTCGCCACCGTCACGCGCTGCACCTGTCGCTCCTTACATCGCGATCTTCTTCGCGTCGAGCTTCTTTTTCTGCTCGCGCAAATGCTCGTCCATCTTGAGGCGCGGGATGCCGTTCTTGAGCCACTCCGGCGCCGGCTGCTCCTTGAGGTACGAGTCCCAGTACTCCATGAGCCGCTGCGAGTAGTCGCGACGGTTGCGCAGCTGCGCGAGGCCGTGATTCTCGCCCACGTACTCGAGCAGAATCACATCCTTGTTGAGCTGGCGCAGCGTGTTGTAGTACGTGATCCCCTGATTGAAGTCGACGGCGCCGTCCTTGTCATCGTGCATGATGATGAGCGGCGTCTTCACTTTGTCGGCGAAGCGATTAGGCGAGTTCCGCTCGTAGGCATCCTTGTTCTCGATGAAGTTGCCTTTGAAGCGTCCCTGCGAGCTCTGGAAGATCCCCTGGTTGGCGCCGCCGGTATTCCAGTACACCGAGCTATACATGCTCACCATGTCGGTGAGCGGCGCGCCGGCCACGGCACTCTTGAAGATGTTCGTCTGCGTCACCAGGAAGCTCGTCTGGTAGCCGCCCCACGAATGGCCATGCAGTCCCACGCGCGCCGAGTCGACGATGCCGGTCTTGATGGCGGCCTTCACCGCCGGCACGACGCTCCACACCGCACTCATGCCGGGATCATTGAGCTTGTACACGATGTCCGGCAGAAAGACGGCGTAGCCACGCGACGTGTGCACACCAATGAGCGCGTTGGGTGAGCTCGAGTACGTGGGCGAGTAGAACGAATTGAGGTTGTCCGACTGCAGCTCGTAGATGAATGTGAGCGTGGGGTACGACTTCCCTTCCTGGTAACCGGCCGGCAGGTAGAGCGCGCCCTGCAGCGAGTCGCCCTTCTCCGTCACGTAGCTCACGAGGCGCGAGCCCGGCGACCACGCCACACCGTTCATGTTGGGGTTGGCGTCGGTGAGGCGCACGGAATCGGCGAGCGTGCCGTTGGCGAAGCTCACGCGCCACCAATCGGGGAAACGCGCCGACGTCTGAATGCTGCCCACCCACACCTCCGCATCGCGCGCCTTCACCGGGGCGAGCCGCGCATCACGCCAGCCGCTCAGCACCACCGCGCCCGCCTTGGCGGGATCGAGGCGTACGAACGCTTCCTTCTTGGTGAGATGCTGCATCGCCACCATGTAGATGGGCTTCGTGAGATCGATGCCGCGCTCACGCGCATCGGTCATGATGCGCCGGCTGTAGCGAATGCGCTTCGCTCGGCCGTCCACGGTGAGATTCGTGTGGCTGGTGCCGGCCAGACTCACACGCCATACGTCGTAGTTGTCCTGCAGCAACACGGAGCGACCGTCCTTGCTGAAGCCCACCACCTGCGTGGGCGGACGGTCGACGTTGTGATCG
>JAIXTI010000253.1 GCA_027484025.1 bacterium | reverse complement strand
TCACCGGCACGCGGCCGTTGACTTCCTCCACCGTGATCTCGACAACGCGCCGATGCTCCGCCGTCGTCAACGTCACCGCTTCACCCGTGGACCCGCACGGAATGAGCATGTGGATGCCTGCGGCGAGTTGCCACTGCACCAGGGCGCGCAACGCGGGCTCATCAACCGAGCCATCGGCCAGAAACGGCGTCACGAGCGCCGTGCCGCAGCCACGGAGTTGAGTCGTCGTCATCTGCACTCAGGAGGATGCCGACGCGGAAAGCACGTCGCGCATGGTATACACGGCCGGTGTATGCGGTGCCGCCAGCCAGCGTGCCGCAGCGAGCGCGCCATCAGCGAACACACGTCGATCACGCGCCGTGTGGGTGAGCGTGATCTGTTCGAAGGCCGCGTCCATGATCACTTCGTGCGTGCCGGGCACACTACCCACGCGCACACTGGAGACGGGAACGGCCCGCCCGAGCCCCGCCTCAAGTCGCTCAGCGATCGCGATACCGGTGCCCGACGGGGCGTCCTTCTTCGCGGTGTGATGCGTTTCGACTACGTGTACATCGATGCCGGTGATCTCACGGGCGCGACGGGCCGCATCCTCGGCGATCGCCAGAAAGAGCTGCACGCCGAGCGAAAAATTGGGCGCCCATAGCGCGGCACAGCGACTCGACACTACCGCGGCTTCGAGATGCGCCATGTGCGCGTTCCAGCCCGTAGTTCCGATGACCACCGGGCAGCCGAGGGCGAGCAGCGCCACCGCATTCGGCAACGCCGTCTCGGGCGTGGTGAATTCGATGGCGACCTGTGCGCCGTGCAAATCGGCAACCGTCAGCCCGCGCGCCATTTCCGGCGCGTCCAACCGTGCCACGACGTCACAACCGCGCTCGGGAGCGAGCGCATCGAGCGCGCGCCCCATGCGCCCCATACCCACGAGCGCGACGCGTACCGGTGCTCCCGTCATGCGGGCTGCTCGAAAAAGGTCGCATGCAGCCGCTGCATAGCCGGGATCACCTGATCGTCGTCGATGACGAGTGTGAAGTTGATACCGGTGGCACTCAGCGAGGCCATATGCACCTGAATGGGGCCGAGTGCGGCGATGGCCTGAGCAATGGCCATGCTGCCATCGGAAATGCCGGCGCCGACGATGGCGATCAGGCCGGCCCGTGGCGACACGGAAACATCCCCGAACGCCGCGAGATCCTGCAGAATGGCTGCGAGGTTCGTGGCATCGTCGAGCGTGACCGAGACTGACACTTCGGATGTCGTCACGACGTCGACGGAGGTACGGTGCGTTTCGAACACCTCGAAGACGCGCCGCAAAAAACCGGGCGCGAGCAGCATGCGCGACGAACGCAACTTCACCATGGTCGTCGCGCGCTTGCCGGCGATAGCACGCACGGGTAACCGCGGTGCATCGAACGCGATCATCGTCCCCTTGCCGCCAGGGTTACGCGAATTGAACACGTACACGGGTATGCCGCGCTGCACCGCCGGCGCGATCGTCGCCGGATGCAGCACCTTGGCCCCGAACGCCGCGAGCTCGGCGGCCTCCTCGAAACTGATGCGCTCGATAAGCTGCGCCGCAGGAATCACCCGCGGGTCGGCCGTGAGCATGCCGTCGACGTCCGTCCAGATTTCGATGCCGTCCGCATCGATCGCGGCGCCGATGAGCGAAGCGGAATAGTCGGATCCGCCACGACCGAGCGTCGTCGTCACGCGATTGGCGGTGGCCCCCACGAACCCGCCCATGACAGGGATGCGCCCTTGCTGCAGGTGCGGCAGCAGGCGTTCCTGTGACAACGCGCGAATCTCCTCGACATCAGGCTCAGCTTTCGTAAAGAAATCGTTGGTCCGCATCACGTCGCGCGCGTCCACGAAGACGGCAGGATACCCACGATGCCGGAACGCCGCGGCGACAATCTGCGACGACAGCAACTCGCCGATCGCCGCGACCGCATCGAGTGAACGCGGCGTCAGATACCCGAGCGTTCGGAAAGCCTCCGCCAAGTGCGCCAATTCGTCGAAGGTGGCGCTGATCTCGAGCGACAACTCTTCCGCGTCCGCACTGCCTTCAAGCAGTTGCTGTGCTTCCCGCTGGTGACGATCGCGCAGCTGCTCGATGAGCTGGAGCGCAGACAACAGTTCCCCACCCGCCGCCTTGTTGGCGATGTCGAGGAGGATGTTCGTCGCACCACCGAGGGCCGAGACCACCACCACCGGTTGCTGAGCGCGCTTGCTGTCGATGATCTCGATGACGCGCGAGATGGCCGCGGCATCAGCGACGGAGGTACCGCCGAACTTGCAGACGATCACGACTGACCGAGCCCCGCCAGCTGGCCGGTCTTGACGAGCAGTTCGGCATTGAGGATCGAGCCACCCGCCGCGCCGCGTACGACGTTGTGCGACATTGCCACCAGTCGCAGGTCGAACAGGTGATCGCCGCGAACGCGACCGATGGTGGTCGCCATGCCACGGCCACGCTCCGCATCACGACGCGGTTGCGGACGGTCGTTCTCGTCGCGGACGATAAGCGATGGCTCCGGCGCCGACGGCAGACCGCGCACCGCCTCGTGCCCGGTCCAGTTGCGCAGCACCTCGAGCGCCTGCTCCGGCGTGGGCTTGGTCTTGAATGCCACCGACATGCAAACGGTATGGCCGTGTTCGACGGGCACGCGATTGGCATGCGCGCTCGTCACGATGTCGGCGTGGTGAATCGACGTGCCGTCGAAGCGCCCCAGCAGCTTCACGAGCTCGGTCTCGATCTTGGGTTCTTCGTCGCCGATATACGGAATGACGTTGCCGAGGATATCGAGCGAGGCCACGCCGGGATAGCCCGCACCGGACACCGCTTGCATGGTGGTGGCGAACACCTTGGTGACCGTGAACGCTTCGTGCAGCGGTGCCAGCGCCGCGGCCATGACCGTGGTGGCGCAGTTGGCGTTGGTCACGATCCCGCCGCTCCAGCCACGATTGCGGCGCTGCGCGGTGAGAATGCCAAGGTGATCGCCGTTCACTTCGGGAATCACGAGCGGCACATCGGCTTCCATGCGATAGTTCTTCGCATTGGAGAGCACCATGCGGCCCGCCTTCGCGAAGGCCGCTTCGACCTCGCCCGCCACGCCGGAATCGAGCGCGGAAAACACGATGGGCGCGGTGATCTCCGCCGGCGTGCAATTCTTCACTGTCAGCGTCGCGACGGCGTCGGGAAGCGTCCCCTCCAGCCATTTCGCCGCATCCCGATACGACTTTCCGGCGCTGCGTTCCGACGCAGCGACCTCGATGAGATCGAACCACGGATGCCCATCGAGCAGGCGAATGAAGGCCTGACCGACTGCGCCGGTTGCACCGAGTACGGCGACCGGCCAACGAGTGACGGAGGGTGTCATGCGAGGAGAGTGCGGACGATTCGGACGTACGCGTCGACCGACGCGTCGAGTTCCGCCACATCGATGTACTCGATGGGCGTATGAGCAACGTGGATGGAGCCGGGGCCGAACAGGAGTGGCGTTCCCCAGCGGTCGAGCAAGGGAATATCACTCGTGTAGGCAACGGGCTCGACCTCGAATCCGCTGAGCGTCTGGAAGTGCTGTGCGGGAATGTAGGACCCCCACACGAGCTCCGCGCGCTGACCAGCCCAGGCGGTGAAGGCCGCCTTGACCGGCTCCACATCGCCAACGAGGCGAATCATGATTTCCACTTCCGCGAGACCGGGGACGATGTTCGCTTCGGTCCCGGCGCGCATGACGCCGATGTTGTAGGTCGTCTCGCCGAGGATGGGATCGGCAGGCAGCGCGAGCGTCCGCAGCTGCGGCAACAGATCGATCATGGCTTCGAGCGCACTCTCGCCGAGGTGCGCATACGCCGAATGGGCCTCACGGCCGCGAACGCGCACGATGACACGCTGCGCACCTTTGCATCCGGACGCGAGCTTGCTCTCGGTGGGCTCGCCGTTGACGAGGTACTTGCTGGTCGCCGGCAGCCGATTGGCGGCCCGGGCACCGGGCGAACCCTTCTCTTCACCGACCACGAAGAGCAGATCGACGCGCTCTTCGCCCTGTTCAGCGAGCCGCTGCGCCGCCAGCATCATTGCCGCGGCAATCCCCTTGGCGTCGGACGATCCGCGTCCGTACAGGCGATTGCCCTCGACATAGGGCGGGATGTACGGCGGCACCGTGTCGAGATGCGTCGAGAGCGTGACGCCGCCGCCTTTACGCGTGGCCCAGACGTTGGAGCGACCGGGCTCCACTTCCTGCAGCGAGACATTCCATCCGCGGGCGATGAGCCAGCGGGACACGAAATCCACCGCGTCCCGCTCACGGCCGGTGGTGGATTCGATAGAGAGCAGTTCAGTGGCGAGGATGACGGCGTCAGACATGGCCACAAGATACAAGCCTGTGGCGCTCTGGCGCGCCCCCGCCGAGGCTGGTTTGGCCTCCGGAATTGTCCGGAGCACCACGGCGCCGCCGACCTCAGGGACTGACGAGGAACTCGCGGATCACGGCGTTCAGTTTGGCGTCGTCCATGTCGTCATCCCAACCGGGTGAGACCAGCGCGATGACGCGATGCGCCCCCGAGTTGCATTCGATGGCCACCGTATCCGGCGCCATCTTCGAAGCGGCCTCCACCTGATCCGCCGGCACTTCCGGCAGTTCGAGGCAAATCCACGTGGTACCCTGCGAATCCGACACGGTGCGCACAACGACTCCGGGGTGTGAAAGTGGGGAGTGATCCCGTGACGGAAGTTACTCACTGCCAACGCCGGGCGTTCATCCGCGGTGGATACCCGGAGCGGGACTCGAACCCGCACACCCTCGCGGATAAGGGATTTTAAGTCCCTCGCGTCTACCGATTTCGCCATCCGGGTGTATCCACCGCGCGGGACACAGGTCCCGCCTCACAGCATACCGCCCGGAAGCAAGACGCGCAAAAAGCTCGCTCTCGTCGTCCCCCAGGCCCACTCAACGCAAAACGGGAGCGCGAGGGCGCTCCCGTTCGATGCTGTAACGCTGATCTACCGTGACCGGCAGAAGAGCGGGAAACGGGACTCGAACCCGCGACCCCAACCTTGGCAAGGTTGTGCTCTACCAACTGAGCTATTCCCGCGTACACCAATCGTCCAGCGACCGGCGACGGACAGGATTCTAGCCAGCAATGGGGCGATGGACAAGCGCCCCCTCCCGTCAATCGCGTAATCCGAGCGCGTGCGACGCGTACCAGAGGGTGTGTGCGAGCAATCCAGCCAGAGCGGCGTCTCCCCCGTCGGCCGTCGCGCGCCCGTCTGCATCGACCACGGTCGCGGCAATGCCGCCGTCCAGCGGAGCCCGCCGGAGCCACGTCATCACCTCCTGCGCCTCCGGGCCAAGCAGGCGGGCAATTTGCCACAATAACAGCGTCTCTGCTCCAAGCTCGGGGCGGGTCGCGCGGACGGTACGCCGAAAGAGGGAGTCTTCGCGATCGAGGGCGTCGTACAACGGCAGCCACAAAATGGACCCCGCCGGATCGTCCTCGAGCGCCGTACCGCCGACCAGGTCGACGGCCGTCGCCAAACGCGCTTTCTCGCCACGTTCGATGGCGAAGTGACGCCGGATGGCCGCGCGGACGGCTGCGGGATCCTCCACGGCAGCTGCCGCCTCTTCGTCCAGCGTGCGCCGGAAGACGTCGAGGGCCATGGCGACCGCCGCGTTGCCGTGCAACGTGAACGGAAAGGGCGCCGGTGCCCCCGACGCCGCCACATCGGTGGAGTACAGCGGCACGCGTTCATCGCGACGCGCAACGATGTCGTCGTGACTCAGGTACAGCGTGTCGGCAATGATCGGATCTTCCACGACCTGATCATCGCCGGTGTCGCGGATATATCGATCGGTGGCGATGGCAAAGGCGGCCGGTCCTTCTACCGCGAAGCCCGGCTGGAACAGCGTTCCGTCGATGTAGTGCACGCCCTGCCCCGGCGCGTAGCCATGCAATTCGCACGAGCGTACGAGCAGCTCACGCGCGAGGCCGGTGTCCGCGAGTTGTACCGCCGGTATGGTCCACATGAGCGCTTCCCAGTCGCGGACGGTGCAACCAACGCCGTGCCACGGTGCGCGGGACCGCATGAGGTAGTAGTGCGCATCATCGAGGCCGCGACCGACGCCATAGAAATAGGCAAAGAGCAGATTGCGATTGAGCAGCCGATCGATGCCGTCATTGCCGGTCGTTTGCTCGAGCGCAGTGAGCGCTTCACGTGTGGCGGTGAGGAGCGAGCGCCAGCCGCGGCGGCGCAGCACACTCACGGTGGCCTGCGCGCCGTCACGCTCCGGGCCGACGGCAATGTAGAACGCGCTCTGGACCGCACCGCCCGCCGGAGCCGTCAGCGCCCGACGGATGGCGAAGGGGCGTGGCTCGCGCGACGCGCCCTCCGGGACCTCGACCGTCGCGGGGCCATCGCTGCCGATGGCAACTGCGACGAGGCCCGGAATGGCGGCCCCTTCGAGCAGGACCATTTCGTCGTCGCCACGGCTGACGAGGTGCTCATCGTCGAACGGACGCGCCGTACGGACACGCTGTTGCCGGTGCCCCAGCGTGCCCTCCAGCGCCACTTCAATGGCGACGTCCGTGGGCCCGCGATTCTCGACCGCCACCGTGTATACGGCGCCCGCCATATCCGCATCGCGCCCGTACGGGGCGAAGATCGACCCCCGCACCACCAGTGTCCCCACCGTACAGGTGAAGGTGGGCAGCCACCCGACGGCCCGCTCCCACGCAATCCCCTCGGCGGCGAGCGCCCGGACTTCCCCATCCACCCGAAGCACCGGGCCCAGCAACGGCGCCCCCTGCCCACCGAGAAAATCCGCCGTGCCCGCCAGCTCGATCGCGGCACGCGCCCCACGATGGAGTACGCCAAGCGCGTGAATGGCTCCGTCCATCGGATTGATGCACGGTACCGTCAGCCAATGATTGCCGGTAAGCTGCCAGGGAACAGACGGAATCGGTCTCATGAGAACCAGTGCGTGGCGCAGGGACCGCGACGCGGAATGTGGAGTATCCCAGCAGCAGCTACCGTCGATTCGTTGACGGGCTCTCCCGACCGGGCTAAGGTGCGGAGCACACGGCAGTAATCTAGCCGGTTCACCTCGACAACTTCACACGCCTTGCTTCCCAGTTCGCTGCTGCCGGTCAGACCGTCGCACGTCCCGTCTCGGTCGCTCCCTTCGGCGCCGCGCCGCGCTGCGTCGCGTGGCGCTCGGCGCTGGTCTCGCGCGCTGGCGCTGCAATTCGCGCTCGCGGCGGCGGCAGCCACCTCCGTGTTCGCGCAAAAAGTGGCGGGCGTTGGCGACGACGCGATTCCCATTCCGCGCGGTGGGTATCGCCTGCAGGTGGGCGGCCTGTGGAACGACTACCGCGAGGTGTACACGCCCGATGGCAAGCGCCCGCGATTGAGCGCGCTCGCCACCGACAACTTCGGCCTCGCGTTTCTGCCACAGTTGAGCACCGCACAAGCGGGCATTCGGACGCTCTCCGGGTCCCCGAACTTCGCCTTGTCGCTCGGACCGCTCGAGGCCAGTGGCGAAGTACGCCAGAGCATCGCGCCGTTGGCGGTCGATTACGGCGTGTCGAAGCGACTCTCGGTGCGCCTCCTCGTGCCGTACGTGGAGTCGCGTGACGTCAGCCAACTCGTGCTGAACCGCAATGGCACGGGAGCGACCGTTGGGCGGAATCCCGCGCTCGGCACGGCCGGTGCCGCCTCGCGCGCCACCAACGGAGCCCTGATCGCGCAAATCGAGGCCGCGCGGGCAGCGCTGGCGTCGGAGATCACACGCTGTGCGTCGCCGACGGCGACCGGATGTACGGCAATCCGCGCGAACCCCGCAGGGGCGCAGACCGTGATCACCCGCGCCCTCAGCATCCGCGACGCGCTGGTAAGCGTGTACGGTAACGCGACCTCCGCCGGATCTCCGGTGGTTCCGATCTCGGGATCGCCGACGCATACGGCGGTCGTGGCGACGATCTCGACCTTGCGGACGGACTTCGGTGCCTACGGGATCAGCACCATTGCCGAAAGCGCGCTGCCAGCCGCCGCGACGACAGTGTACGGACCGGCCGGTATTGCGTCCGTCGCAAGTGATACGTTCAACGTTGGCTATGCTGAACTGGGTAACACGCGTCGAGCCGGCATTGGCGATATCGACCTGACAGCGACGTACTTGCTCTTCGACAGCTTCAACGGTGATCAAATCAAGCGACTGCTGACACCAACGCGCGGGCTTCGTAGTAACGTCACGGTAGGATGGCGATTCGGTACGGCCGGCGCCGACCGCACCGAAGACGCGTTCGATGTTCCCATTGGCGAAGGTGCCGCGGCCCTGTTGGTTCGCAGCACCACCGATGTGCTGTTCAACGATCGGGCGTGGATGAGTGCCACGGTTCGCGCCGTGAGACCACTCGGGGACCGCGTCGCTATGCGAGTTCCGTTTGTCGACGAAAGCACCACGTTCGCGTCCGGCACGTCGGTGGTAAGCGCGGCACGCACGCTGGGTAACCGTCTGGAGCTCGAACTCGCCCCGCGCCTTTCCTTCGGCCAGTTCTTTGGCGTCTCTGCCGGCTATCTCGTGCGCTACTGGGGGGCCGACCGCTACGACGCGAGCGGTGAGAGTACCGCCCCCGCGGGCGCCACCCAACTCGACGTCGCATCACGCACAGTGAGCGCAGCCGCCTTCGGCGTGTCGTTCTCCACACTCAGCAGCTACGCGCGCGGCCGCTCCCGTTTTCCGGCCGAAGTCAGCTACACGCACACCCGACCACTCGGCGCGTCGGGCGGCGTGGTTCCCGCCGCGTCGACCGATCGGTTGGAGCTTCGCGTTTACACAGGCTTCCCGCGGCGCTGACCGCTGCGTCGCGGCGCCGCCCCTTCGTCCGCCGCAGCTGGCGCGGCCGCCGCGACGTCTTCGCCTCCCCGCTGCAACAGCTCACGCGCGTGGGCGCGACTGACTTCCCGGTCGGCATCCCCGCCCAGCATACGCGCAATCTCCACCACGCGCGCTTCGTCGGTCACCACGGTGGTATCGGACGTCGTGACCGTTCCCACCGCGCTCTTGTGCACGACAATGTGGTGATGGGCACGCGCCCCGATCTGCGCCAAATGTGAAATGGCAAGCACCTGATGGTGCGACGCGACGCGGCGCATGAGCGCTCCCACCTGCCAGGCCACGGCGCCACCTACACCGGCGTCGACTTCGTCGAACACCAAAGTTGGTACCTGCTGCAGCCGTGCCAGCACGGTGCTCAACGCCAGCATCACGCGCGACAACTCACCGCCTGAGGCAATGCGCGACAGCGGCCGGCGTTCACTGCCTGCGTTGAGCGCGGCGACGAACGAGACACCCTCGGCGCCCGACGCGCCGACGTGATCGAGCGGCACCAGCTGCACCTCGACGCACCCCTCCCGCATCCCGAGTTCCGGGAGCAGCTGAGAGACGGCCCGCCCGAATTTGAGCGCGCCAGTCTGACGCAATCTAGTGAGTTCGGCTGCTGCTTCCGCCAGCGCGCCTTCGGCGGCTGCGCGTGCTTCGCCAATGGCGGCCAGATCGAGGGTACCGCTATCCACCAGATCGAGCTCCGCGCGTGATGTCGCGCCGGTGGCAATGACCTCTTCGATGGTTGGACCATACTTGCGAAGCACGCCGAGCAGGAGATCACGCCGTCGCTCGAGGGTGCGCAAGCGCTGCGGATCGGCCTCCACCGTGTCGGCGTATTGCTCGAGCTCCGACGCCAATTCGTCGAGCGCATACACCGCCGCATCGAATCCAGCCTGGAGGCGTTCGAGATCCGGGTCAATACGCGTCAGTGATGCGAGTGCGCGACGGACGCTGGCCAGCTGCGTCAGCGCCGCGCGGTCATCGCCGCTGATCGCCGCCGCCGCCTGCGCGGCGAGCCCTTGGAGCTCCTCCGCGTGCGACAACCGACGGATATCGCCGTCGAGTGCCTCGTCCTCACCCAACACCGGGTTCACGTCCTCGATTTCGCGAACAACGAATCGCAAGTAATCAGCGCGGCGCGTGGCATCCTGTCGCCGCTGCTCGAGTTCGCGTTCGCGCGCCCGCAGTGCGAGTACGCGCGCGTGTGCATCAGCCACCTGCTGACGGACGGTGGTCGCCTGCACGTACGCATCGAGCACATCGCGTTGATGCTCGGCGTCGACCAACTGACGGGAGTCATGCT
>JAIXTI010000188.1 GCA_027484025.1 bacterium | reverse complement strand
CTGGCGACCTTGCGGGCCACGCGCGACAACGATTTGTGCGCACGCAACCTCGAGGCACTCCGCGCGGCGGCGCGGGGCACGGAGAACGTGGTGCCGCGTATCCTCGACTGCGCGCGTTCCTACTGCACGTTATTCGAGATCAGAGCCGCGCTCGAAGACGTCTTCGGTGCCTATCGCGAGCCGGTGTTCTTCTGACGCCGTCGCGATTCAAGAGTGTAAATGGGGGACGCGCCGCAGATTGCAGCGCGTCCCCTTGTGCGAAACGACGACCGACCGCGAGGGCTCCGTGGCCAGTGACTCAGTCGCCGGCGATTTCGCGTTCGAGTTCGGCGAGATGTAGCAGAAAGCGGTTCGCTTGCTCGGCGTTCATGGCGCCAGGATTGAACTCGCTCGTGCCCGTATCGGCCTCCAGCAACGATTGGCGACGCGCGGACTTTCCGTCATCCCAGTTCACCACCTTCATGGACCATTCCGCAAACGCGCGCGCGCCGATTTCGACGATGCTGATCAGCTGACACTCCGTATGGCGCTCGTCAGGTGCGATGCGGTGGTACAGCTCGCTGACCGACTGCCGGTCGCCCTCGAGGGCCTGCAGGAACTGTCCCGACCCGTAGCACAGCATCCCCGTAATGTTGGACATGCTGTTTTTGTCACGGGCGTGATCCATGATGCCGATCAGCGCCCCGTAGGAGGTACCGCTGGTCGCGCGACTGGCGTACAGGAGCCGAATCAATGGCAGTGACACGGTATGGTGGCGAAAGAAGGAGGCGTGCCCGAAGCGGGACACCGGCGCGCAAAATGCGCATACGCGGTCTCGACGGCTTGTGCAGCTTCGTCCCAGTATCTAGCGTCTCCGGATGAAGACCAACAGCCCTTGGTGGGCCACCCAGTTCGACCAGCAGTACCTCCACGAGTACGAGCCCCTGTTCGATCTCACCCAGGATCGTCGGGAAGTCGCCAGACTTATGGAGGTGCTCGAGCTCCCCTCTGGCGCCAGAATTCTCGACTGCCCCTGTGGACAGGGGCGTCACGCCCATCTGTTGGCGGAGGCCGGTTTCGATGTCGACGGCCTGGACTACTCCGATGACCTTCTGGCGGTCGCGCGCCGACGTGGTACGGGCAAGACCCTTCGGTATACGCAGGGCGACATGCGGAAACTCCCCGCGCGGTGGGCGGGTCGGTTCGATGCCGTGGTGAATCTGTTCACTTCATTCGGCTTTTTTGACGAACCGAACGATGATCTGCGCGTGTTGTCCCAATTTGCCAAGGTGCTCAAGCCAGGGGGCATCCTCGTGTGGCACGGTGGAGCCAGGGACGGCGTGATGGCCAAGTTCTTGTCCAGGGATTGGTGGAGCAGTGCCGATGGCACGATGTTCGGGCAGGAGCGCTCGTTCGATCCGCTCTCCGGTTTTCTGGAAATCACATCGACATGGCGCGGTCCCAAAGGGCACGGCGAGCGATCCCATCGCATCCGGTTGTACACAGCGTCTGAGCTGGCCGCGCGGCTGCGCGACGTCGGCCTCATTGTGGAACAGGCCTTCGACTCGTGGAGTCCTCGCCCGTTGGCTCGCACCTCCAGCGAAATGCTGCTGGTGGCGCGTAAGGACGGCTGAGTAAGTTACGAGGTTCCTTGGCGTTCGGACCAACGGACCAGAGCGGCACCGCAGGATCCTCCCGATTACCAAACCGATGACTCGACCCATTCGCGTGCTGGTGGCCAAGCCTGGCCTCGATGGTCACGATCGTGGCGCCAAAGTCGTGGCCGCCGCCCTTCGTGACGCTGGCATGGAAGTGATTTATACCGGCCTCCACCAAACGCCGGAGATGATCGCCACCGCGGCGGTGCAGGAAGACGTGGACGTTGTTGGTCTGTCGATTCTCTCCGGAGCACACATGACGCTGTTTCCGCGCGTGCGGGATCTGCTCCTCGACGCGGGACGTGACGACATTCTGCTGACCGGTGGCGGCATTATCCCGAAGGAAGACATGGACGCGCTGCAGGCGCAGGGGGTCGCTCGCCTGTTCGGTCCCGGCACGAGCACGCAGGATCTCGTGGACTATATCCGCGAGTGGTTTGCCTCCCGCGAGCAACAGGGCGCGTGAGCGGACGACTGCAACAGCTCGCCAACGACATCCGGGCGCTCGAAGCACAGCTTCGCCTCGGTGGCGGCGCCGACAAGATCGAGAAGCAGCACAAGCAGGGAAAGCTCACCGCGCGTGAACGGGTCGAGCGACTCGCCGATCCGGGGACGCCGTTTCTCGAAATCGGCCTTCTTGTCGCGCACGATCGCTACGATGGTCAGGCGCCCGGTGCCGGCGTCATCACCGGCATCGCGATGGTCGAGGGACGTGAAGTGGTTGTCGTCGCCAACGATGCCACCGTAAAGGCCGGCTCGTGGTGGCCCGAAACCATCACCAAGATTCTGCGCGCGCAGGAAGTCGCGATGCGCTGCCGGATCCCGATCATCTATCTGGTCGATTCCGCGGGGGTCAACCTGCCGTATCAGGGCGGAGTCTTCCCCGGACAGTACGGCGCCGCGCGCATCTTCTACTACAACTCCATCATGCGCCGCTACCTGCGTATCCCGCAGTTCTCGGCGGTGATGGGCCAGTGTGTGGCAGGCGGTGCATACCTGCCGGCGTTGAGCGATGTCATCCTCATGGTGAAGGGGACGTCGTTCATGGGGCTGGGCGGCCCGAATCTGGTGAAGGGCGCCACTGGGCAATCCGTCGATGGGGAAACACTCGGTGGTGCCGTTACGCACACCGAGGTATCAGGTGTCGCACACTATGCGCTCGACGATGACGCGTCGTGCCTCGACAAGCTCCGCGAGCTGGTTGCCCGGCTACCACGGCCACAACAGCAGACGCACGCGGCGTGGCGTCCGCCGGCGGAGCCGCCGTCGACACTATACGATGTGTTGCCGTCAGATCATCGCATGTCATACGACATGCACGCCGTCCTCAAGGCCGTCCTCGATGAAGGCAAGCTTGATGAGTTCCAGCCGAATCTCGCGAAAGAGATGATTTGCGGCGACGCGCACATCGAGGGCATCACGGTCGGCGTCATCGCCAATCAACGCGGCCTCATCAAGGGGCGTCCCGGTGAACGGCCACGCTTTGGCGGAATCATTTACGCCGAGAGCGCCGAGAAGGTCGCCTATTTCATCGAGCGGTGCGACAAGCAAGGCATCCCGATTGTCTTCGTGCAGGACGTGTCCGGCTTCATGGTCGGCCCCGATGCGGAGCACGAAGGGATCATCCGCGCCGGTGCACGCTTCGTCGAGGCGATGGCATGTGCGCGAGTGCCCAAGATCGTACTCACGGTAAACCACGCGAGCGGTGCCGGCTATTACGCCATGGCCGGGCAGGGGTTCGATCCCGATTTCATCTTCTCGTGGCCAACCGGACGCATGGCGGTGATGGAAGGGGAAGCCGCGGTGCAAGCGGTCCATGGCCCCGCGCTCGACGCCGCCAAGAAGGCGGGGACCGAAGCATCACGCGAGGTGCTGGCCGCGGTGGAAGGCATGCGCGCCGATTACGAAACGCAACTTGATGCGCGGTATGCGGCCGCGCGCGGATTCGTCGATACGATCGTGTATCCCGAAGACACCCGTGATCTGCTCGCGATGGCCCTGCGAGCAGCCAACCAGAATCGCGGACCACATCTCGGCGCATTCGTGCTGCCGCCGATGCTGCCCGTTGGAGGCGAATGATGTCGGAGTCGCATAAGGACAAAGTCGTTCGCGTCGCGAGCGGCCAGGGGTTTTGGGGAGACTGGCTGGAAGCCCCGCGTCGCCAGGTTGAAGGCGGGCAGGTGGATTACCTCATGCTCGACTATCTCGCCGAAGTCACCATGTCGATCCTGCAGAAGCAGCGCGAGCGCGATCCGCGTATGGGATACGCACGTGACTTCGTTGGCGCCATGGAGAGCGTGTTTCCCGCCGTCGCCGAACGCGGTGTGAAAGTCATCGCCAATGCCGGTGGAGTGAATCCCACCGCCTGTGCCGACGCCATTCTCGAGGCGGCGTCGCGCGCCGGCGTGCGAGGAAAGATCCGCATTGGCGTGGTGACGGGCGACGATATTCTCGGTCGCCTCGATACGCTGCTTGCCGAAGGCCATGAACTCAAGAACATGGACACCGGTGAGCCGCTCGCGAATATCCGCGACCGTGTCCTTTCCGCGAACGCCTATATCGGTTCGACGCCGATCGTCGAGGCACTTCAGCAGGGGGCGAACGTCGTCGTCACCGGCCGCAGCACCGACACGGCACTGACCATGGCACCGCTACGCCACGAATTCGGATGGGCCGCGGACGACTGGAACGCCCTCGCCGCCGGTATTGTCGCCGGGCATATCCTCGAGTGCGGTGCCCAATCCAGCGGTGGCAACTGCCTGCACGATTGGCGCAACATCCCCGACCTCGCCAACGTCGGCTATCCGATTGCCGAGGCGCGGGCAGATGGCACGTTCGTCATCACCAAGCATGCAGGTACCGGTGGACGGGTCAGCGTGCCCAGTGTCACCGAGCAGTTGGTGTACGAGATGGGCGACCCCCACGCGTACATCACGCCTGATGTCGTCGCCGACTTCACGAGCATCCGCGTGGCGGAAGACGGCGAGAACCGCGTGCGCGTGCATGGGATCACGGGAGGACCGCCAACGCCGTTCCTCAAGGTTTCCATCGCCTATCGCGCGGGATTCAAGGCGGTCGGTTCGCTCGTCTATTCGTGGCCGGACGCGATGGAAAAGGCCGAGATGGCCGACCGCATCCTGCGCGAACGGCTCGATCGTTTGGGACTGCGCTTCGACCAGGTGCTCAGCGAGTTCGTCGGCGCCACGTCGACCCACGGCGCTCTGGCCGGAGACGGCCGCGACGCCCCCGAGGTGCAATATCGGATTGGTGTGCGTGGCAGCGATCGCGCTGCGGTTGAGCGCTTCACGCGCGAGATTGCGCCGCTCGTCTTGAACGGTCCGCCCAGCGTGACCGGCTTTGCCGGTGGCCGCCCGAAAGTTGAAGAAATCGTGGCCTACTGGCCCGCGCTGCTCGACAAGCGTGCCGTGTCCACCGCAGTCTCCATCGTGGAGTAAGGACCATGAAGATCAGACTCCTCGACATCGCGCACGCCCGCAGCGGCGACAAGG
>JAIXTI010000035.1 GCA_027484025.1 bacterium | reverse complement strand
GCCGTCGCCGCCGCCGCGGTGGTGTCGCGCTTACCGGTGCCGCGGCGTGTCATTGTCATTCTCGAAGGCGAAAGCCTCGTGAACGACGCTTCGGCGCTCGTGCTCTACCGCTCGGCCGTCGCTGCCGCCGTCACCGGCGGGTTCAGTCTTGGCGAGTCGATTGTCCGCTTCTTTCTCGACGCGGGTGTGGGGATTCTGCTCGGGCTCGCCATTGGCTGGGTGCTCGTGTGGGCCCTCAAGCGTACCAAGGACGAACTGGCCGAAATTCTCCTAACGCTGGCCGGCCCGTATGCTGCGTGGATCATCGCCGAAGAGCTGCATGTGTCGGCCGTGCTGGCGTGTGTTGCCGGCGGTCTGTATTTGCGGCAGCACTATTCGGTGGTCGTCGGGCCACGCTCTCGCGTGCAATCGAAGGCCGTGTGGGATCTGCTGGTGTTCGTGCTGAATGCCATGATCTTCGTGCTGCTGGGGATGCAGTTCACGGCCATGATCAAGGCGACGACACTCGCCCAATTGCCGGCGTTGTTGGCACCGGGGCTCATTATCAGCCTGGTGTGTGTGGTGGTGCGCTTGGTCTGGGTACCGGTGGCCACCTGGACGCCGCGCCTGTTGAGCAAGGAAATCGCGCGGGTGGAAGCCGCGCCTCGTCCCAAGGCCGTCGCCTTGGTGGCGTGGACCAGCATGCGCGGCATCGTGTCGCTGGCGACGGCGTTCGCGCTACCGCTCACGCTTGCGGACGGCTCGCCGTTTCCCTATCGGCAGGATCTGCTGTACATCACCATGAGCGTGATTCTGTTCACGTTGGTGGTGCAGGGGTGCACGCTGGCACCGATCATCAAGTACTTCAAATTCGCGCCGGAAACGCACCACCAGCAGGAGGAGCGGTTTGCGCGCATCGAGGCGCTGCGGCGTGCGGCCGACGCGCTCGAAGATGCCGCGCGCGAAGGGTGGGCGAACGACGAAGACGTCTCATGGTTGCGCGCCGAACTACAGGATCGGCTGGACAGTCACCGCGACCCGGAGCGGGCGTCTACGCGTCATGAACTTCGCGCGCGCATGCGGCACGCCGAGCGCCGCATGCTCATTCGGTTGCGCAACGAAGGCGCAATTTCCGACGAAGTGCTGCGCGAGCTCGAGCACGAGCTGGACCTCGACGCCATGCGCGGCGACAGTGCGATGGCTCACGCACACTGACGGACGCGCCCTGACGTCGCCGCGGTAATTCAGGGTCGTGCGGCTCCTTCGTGCTCGGGAGGAACTCTCGTGCTGTTCTCCGGCAGGCGATCAAAACGGCTGAGACGCTCGGTGTCGATCGCGAGCGCGTCGTCGATCGAGTTGATGAAGATGCTCGTGAACTTCGCGTCCCACGTAACTTCGTCCCAGGCGTAGGAGTGCCGGACCGAGACCTGCGTGGAGAACGTCTCTTCGTGTGCGCTGATGAGGATGAGAATTTCCGCCTCACCGCGCCGCAGCCGTTCGGGGGTAACGCCACGCAATGGGCTGCGTTCGTCGATGGGGTGCACGATGGTCCAGTGCAGCGGGAAGAACGTGACGTTGTTCCGTTCGAGGCGCAGCTGATGGAAGTTGCGCTCGCGTTGTCCGTCGATGTTCTCGAACCAGGTGATGCTCACGCTGGCCGTGACTTCAGTGAGTTCGCTGGGCAGCTCGTTCACGATGCGGAACATGAGCGCGCGTCCGTCTTCGTACGGCGCAATCACCGCCGACTCGCTGAAGCGGATGGCCGCTCGCGGACGTGTGAGCCGGGCGACAATGAGCGCGAGGGTAATCATGCCGATGAGCGGCCCCAGCATCGACTGGGCGATGGTGAGGGCGTGCGCCGTGGCGCCCACGGCATGGACGCCATCGGTACCCGTCGTGGTGAAGATGCCCACGCTGTAGGCGAATGCCCGCATGAATGGGTCGTCGATACCGAGCGAATCGGTACCCGTGAGGGCGCCCGGCCCCAGTGAACGATAGCCAAGGGCAAAGATCCCGTTGAGCAGCAGCACCCCGCTGATCAGATAGAGCAGAAACGACGGCCACGGCATGCTGAGCGCACGCAGATACAATTGCTCCGTACGCTGCCCCTTGAGCCCGAGCTTACGCGCCGTCGAGTGTCCGTCGGGCGAAAGAAACCGGCCGCGCACCGCCTGCGCGGCCACGCGACCAAAGCCAAGATCGGATTCTTCCGGTGTGGCGGTGGCGAACGACTTGGCGGCAATACGGGACGGCGAATTATCGGTAGGCATATGTCTTGAAACTCAGGGGAGCGCGAAGGCCACGTACACGCCACCACTTGGCGCGCCGTTCTTGCCGCCGCCGCAGGCAATGACGATGTACTGCTTGCCATCGACCATGTACGTGCTGGGCGTGGCGTTGCCGGCAAAGGGCAGCGTGGCTTCCCATAGCTGCTTGCCGTTGGACTTGTCGTAGGCGCGGATCTTGTTGTCGTACGTTGTGGCCGCAATGATGAGCAGCCCGTTCTCCGTGACAATGGCTCCGCCGTAGCTGTCGGTCCCGGTGTTGCGAATGCCCTTGGCGGCGAGCTTGGGATACTCACCAAACGGAATCGACCACGCGATCGTGCCCTTGTTGAGGTCGATGGCGTTGAGCGTGCCCCACGGCGTCTTTACACCGGGATACCCTTCGTGATCGAGAAAGATGTCGAAGTACGCGGTGCGATACGGCAGCGCGTACGGATTCGGCGACGCCGCCGTCTTCGCTTTCGTTTCGTCTTTGCCGGTGACGAGATAGTTGACGATGTCGTTGATGGCCGTGCCGTCCATGGCGCCGCCAAAGCCCGGCATGCGCCCTGTCCCTTCGCGCACCATCTGCGCGATCTGCTCGCGTGAACGGCGCGAGGCAATATCGAGCAGCGACGGGCCAATGGCCGTCCCCTTGCGCGTATCGCCGTGGCAACCGGCGCAGTTGGCGCTGTAGAGCGACGCATCGCTGCGCGGCACGAGCTTGAGTAGCCACGCCATTTCGTTGGAGTTGACGTACATCAGCCCCGTCTTGGGGTCGAAGGCCGGCCCGCCCCACTCACCGCCGCCGTCGACGCCGGGATAGATGATGATCCCCTTGCCGTTCGGTGCCGTGAACGGATGTGGCGTGTTGTATTCGGTGAAGGTCTTGAGCGCCGCGCGATACGCCGCCGGGGTGCGCCGCGTGAGGTCGGCGCGCGTGAGACGCTGCCGCGCGAACGGCGGCGGGCTCACGGGAAAACTCTGCGTGGGAGACGTCTGATCGCCGGGCAGCGTCTGCTTCGGCATAGGCTGCGGCTCGATGGGAAAGAGCGGCGCGCCCGTAACGCGATCGAAGAGAAACGTGTGGCCGGTCTTGGTGATCTGCGCGAGCGCATCGACGGAGCGTCCGTCGCGCTGCACCGTGACGAGCATGGGTGCCGCGGGGAGATCGCGATCCCACAGGTCGTGCTTGAGCACCTGATAGTGCCACAGGCGCTGGCCCGTCTTGGCATCGAGGGCGATCACGCTGTTCGCGTACAGATTGTCGCCGAGCCGGTTGGCGCCGTAGAAGTCGTAGCTCGCCGAGCCTGTGGCGGCGAACACCATGCCACGCGCTGCATCGAGCGTCACGCCACTCCAGGCATTGGCGCCGCCGGCAATCTTCCACGCATCGGTGGGCCATGTTTCGTACCCGGGCTCACCCGGATGCGGAATGGTGTGGAAGCTCCAGCGCAACGCGCCCGTGTTGATGTCGAAAGCGCGGATGTCGCCTGGCGCACTCGGCAGCTGCTCGGGGACCGTGCTGCCCATGATGAGCAGATCGCCGAACACGACGCCCGGCGTAGAGGCACTTACCGATAGCCCTTCCACCGGTCGTCCAAGCCCCTGGCGCAGATCGATCCAGCCACTGTCGCCGAAGGTGCGAATAGGGCGCCCCGTGGTGCGGTCGAGCGCGTACAGCCGGTTGCGATAATTGAAGAGCACGCGATCACCAGTCACGACCACGCCACGATGGCGAATGCGCGACGTCGGCGGCGCGCCGTTGAGCGGATCGAAGCGCCAGATCTGCTGGCCCGACGCCGCATTGAGCGCAATGACCTGCATCTTGGGCGTCGTCGCGTACAACACGCCGTCGATCACGATGGGATTCGCCTGCATTTCCGAGCCGGCAAAGGCGTCCTTCGTGTCGAAGGTCCACGCCACCTTGAGATGCTTCACATTGGCGGGTGAAATCTGCGACAGCGTGGTGTAGTGCGTGTGATCGTCATTGCCGTGATACACGGGCCAGTTGGCCGTCTGGGCGGCAGCCGGCGTGGCAACGAGAGACGCGAGGAACAGACGGCGGAGCATGGCGATGGGGCTTGGGTCGGCGCAGCGATACTGGCTCAAGCTACCTCGCGTTTGCGTTCACGCGAGGGTAGTCTCTTACGGTGCCAATGCGCGTTGTTTCCGAGTGTCCCTCCATGCTTCCTGCCATGCACCGTCGCCAGTTCGTCCAGCACGCCGCCGCCCTTGCGGCGCTCCCTGCCTTCGGAAGCCTCGCAAAGACGGGGCCGTGGCCGGGGACGGGGACGGCCACGCAGGCCGCGCGGGTCGTCAATGGCGAGCGGCTCAACGGCTGGCTGGCGCAGTTCGATGCCATCGGGCGTACCGCGTCGGGGATCAACCGTGTGGCGTACAGCGAAGCCGATCTCGCCGGTCGTGCCTTCACGAAGCAGCTGTTCGCCCAGAGCGGCCTCACCATGCGTCTCGACACCGCCGGCAACATGCTGGCCCGACTCCCTGGCACCGACGCGGCGCTCAAGCCCATTCTCATTGGCTCGCACGTCGACTCGGTGACCGATGGCGGCAACTACGACGGGCCGGTGGGATCGTTCGGCGCCATCGAAGTGGCACGCTCGCTGCTCGAGCAGAAGGTCCGCCTGCGCCATCCGCTGGAAGTCGTGGTGTGGCAAAACGAAGAGGGCGGGACGATTGGCAGCAAGATTGCCGTGGGGCTGCTCACACCCGCCGATCTCGACAAGGTCGCACGCAGTGGCAAAACCGTGCGTGAAGGCATCGGCATCATTGGTGGCGACGTGTCGCGCCTCACCGAGAGCGTGCGCAAAAAAGGTGATCTAGCGGGCTACCTTGAACTGCACATCGAACAGGGTGGCCAGCTGGAAAAGAACAACCTGCAGATTGGTGTGGTTGAAGGCATCGTAGGGCTTCGCTGGTTCGAAATCACCATCACGGGCTTTGCCAACCATGCTGGCGCCACACCCAT